>CAMUZZ010000012.1 GCA_947165355.1 uncultured Clostridium sp. | reverse complement strand
ATGAAACCTTGCTCGGTTTCAAACTTCCACGCTTACAAAATGCTATTATAGATTTACTAAATCTACAATAGCATTTTGTTTTATGGCTTATTCTATGTTGCAAATTTATTATTGGCATAAAGACTATCTAAATCAAAATCCTCTTTTTCGTAATCTCGTTGTTTATAATTGCCATATCTTTTATTATTTTTATCCATATGGTATTGAACTTTTGCAGGAGAGGGGTATGGAACTTTTGTGGGATAGGTATTTGTATTATTCATAATTGGTACTAATTCTCTTTTATCTATTTGTTTACTATCATTTTTATAAATTATATTTTTATTAATAAATCCTTTTTCTTTTAAAGAATTTATCAATTTAGATGTTTGCTTTGTTGATACATTTAAAATTTCGCTTATTGCACCGATTACTACAAGAGCATTTATTATTTTCTTTACTCAAATATAAAATTATAGAATAAATATATTTTTCTTTATCACTTAATTTATTGTTGGTTAATATCTCTAAAGGAATCCATAATCCCTTTAACTTTAAATCTTAGTCTTAAAAATCTCCTTTCTTCTAATTTTTCTTCGCACCACAATGCCCATATTTCCATTTTTATATTAAAGTGGTATAGTTTTATATCTTAATAAAAGCAAAAAAGATGTATTAGATTTTTTGAAAAATCTAATACATCTTTAAAATTATATGTTTAATTTTTTTCTATTTGATTCATAATAAGCTTTAATTCTTGTATATTTTCTCCCATAACATCTCTAAATCTAAATTCAATAGTATCTGCTTTTTTATTATAATAACATTGTAATAAATCAAGGTCTTTAATACTATTATAAAATTCAAATTTTAACTTTTTATCTTTAACTAGTTTATTTACTAATTTATATATTTCTTTCATTTCTAAATCGTGTTTGTTGCATTTCTTAAATCTCATTAAATTTCTCCTTTTATAAATGCGTGTATTTATATTGTAACAAATATTTATTATAAAATCAATACAAATATGAAATTTTAAGGAGTTTGTATGAATAATTCAAGAAAAATAAATGGTAATTTAAATGTTGTAGGTAGTAAAATCAAATATTATCGTGAAAAGAATAACCTTTCTTATCAAAAACTATCTGATAAACTAATGTTATTAGGAATAGATATTCATAAACAATCAATTTATAATATTGAAATAGGTAAAAGAACTATTGTTGATTATGAATTGTGTGCTTTTGCTAAAATTTTTGGAATATCTGTTAATGATTTAACAGATGAATATTATGATAAACTAAAATAAAAAAATGCCTAGGTGGCAACGTACTTAACATACGTTTAGCTTTTAGCTACCATACCTAGGTCTTACTATAAATATTTTAACATACAAAAAGGTGTATGTCAAATATTTTCACTAATTATTTTATGCTTTTTTATTTTTTATATACACCTTTTTTGGAAATAAACTAACTCTAAAGTTTTTAGGTTTTAATTCTTTTAGTAGATTTTCAACTATTGAAATATCTTTATATTTATTATAAAAGGTATTTACTATTAAATCTGCTAATTGTATTCCATAGTTTGTTTTTGAATCATAATATGTTATTTTAAAGTCATCATCAAATAAACAAAATTCCGTTTTTAAATATGTTTCTAAATTGTTTAATTCGCCAACTCTTATATTTCTATTATCTATACTAATTATAAATTCTATTGGCTCATTATTTTGTAAATCTAATGCTGGAATTATACAATCTGTTATCAATACTTTTACTGCATAATTAAAGAATATATTTGAATCTACAATATCTTTTCTCATAGCTTGTTTATCAAATACTTTTACACAACCTTGAAATGTATCTATATCTTGTATTTTATTAAAGATTTTTATTTTTTCTTCTTCTTCCATATCATAAGATTTTATTTCAGTGTCTAAGGCTATTTCTTTTTCTTTCTTTAATTTTAAGTTTTCTTTCTTGTACTTTGCTTTTACTTTTAATTTATCTTGTTCAAAAGTATAATATCCACCAACAGCAAAATATCTTGTTTTACTATTTTTGTGTATTGAGCCACTTTCATCTAAATATACATATATTTTCATTGCTTTTTCACCACGCTTTCACTTTTATTTTAAAAAACTAGGGTTATTATAACATCTATCTATAAAAATTGCATTATAAATTACAAAAAAATCAAATTTAATTTGTTTTTTGTTTTTCTAAGGCTAGAAACCAGAGGGAGTGAGCCGAGAAGATTAGGCGTAATAATCCCATTTATTTAAAAATAGAATTATTACACCTATTATTACAGAAACCGTCGGTCGTTCGCCTCGTTTCATAGGTAGTCTAGTAAGTAGCAATAAAGCTACTATAATTGCTGATGCAAAAGCATCATTGTTCATACTTGCCCAAACTTTTTACAATTATAAATCCACACCAAGTTATGCCACCGAATACTCTTTTATTATTGTGAGTTTATGTTCTAAAATCTCACTTACGCATTTTGTATCAATAGACTGTTAATACGAATACGGATGTACTTTATAGCATCGGCTCATCACACCAAACACTTTTTAAGAGGTGTTGCATTTCTCTTTTTAACAAAAAACTACTCATAGTTATAAAACTACAAGTAGTTAATTTGTTTCTATTCAATTAAGCCTCAAAATCGATTTTAAGGCGTTTTTATTTAAAAGTAGAGTAGTTTATTACACATAAATTAGTTCTTTTAAAACAATTTCTTCAGCTTGGTTTTTTATGGCGTTCATTGTACCAACCCAATAAAGAATATCTGTATTTTTCATATCTTCTGTTAAACCACTTTTAGCCTTTAAATGCTCTACTAATTCATTTACTCTTACTTGTGCTAGTTCTTGAACTTCTTTTAAATGTTTATTTAAAGCCATATTCATAATCAATATTGATAGTTCAACTTTTTTATGTTCTTTTAAATAATCTAGCCTTAATTGTCCATATTTATTTAATTGAACTTTTTCTTCTTGTTCTAACTTTAAATTAGGAAGATAGTAATCTCCAACCAAAGTATAACTAATTCCAGTTTTCTCATCTGTAATTTCTTTTTCTAATTCTTCATTTTTCATCAATTTTACCTCCAAAATATAATTTGCTGTTATAGAAAATTCAAATTTAATATCAATAGTAATTTTATAATATCTAAAAACATCTAAAAAATATCTAAAAAATTTCTGTAAAAAAAGTCATTTTGCTTTTTATTTATATTTGAATATTTTTATTGCGTTATGCCTAAAAAGTGCCTAAAATCAAAGGCTTTAAGTAATATTATATATTAACAAATATTACTTAATATTAAGTAGAACGGAAAACTGAAAATCCTCGTGTCAGTGGTTCGATTCCACTTCAAGCCACCATAAAATAAAACCATCGTTAGATGGTTTTTATTTTTGGCTTGGCTTGTTGGAATCGAAAAGGAGGGACTTTTTCATTTGACAAAAAAATTTCGTATTACTATAATGAAGGCAAGATAAAAAACGAGGAGGTTTATTCAAATGAAGAAGAAATTGTTAGTGGGAGCAATTATTTTTTTAGTAATTGCAGGATTATTTAGTTTAACAGGATGTGGAAAGAAAAAGGAGACAGACAACAGCCAAAAGCAAGCACCACAAGAGTCACAAACGGTTGATGAAACACTTGTAAAAATAAACAATCAAGAATTTAATTTAAATCAAGATGACATGTTTAAAGATATAAAGTTTACTATTGTGCCAGATTTTAAAAAATCAGAGTTTGAACATTACGTACAATATAATTATCTACAAGATGGTAGTTCTAATTTGTTATATTTTAGAGTTTTTTACTACGAAGGTCAAGATAACAATACAGCAATTAAAGATTTAGGACTTGATAGCGATATAACCTTATCTGATGGTAAAACAGATAATATAGAATATAAAATATATGAAAAACCACGTGATGATGGTGGAACAATTCATTTCTATTTTATAAATCATGAAGGAAGCACATATGTACTTCACTTTGTATCAAAGTATGATATAAAAGATTTTGAAAGTAATGTAGTTAAATCTATTAGGTTCTAATAAAATAAGAAAGAGCAATCACTATAAAGTGATTGCTCTTTTTGGTCAAAGTCCAGTTGGTTTGTTTTTGCTATGTTAGCTTTCTTCTTCGTCCGAAAAATCATCCGCGTATCGAGGAGTGAACTGCGTGCATACTTCCTCTCCACAAAGCGGACAGCGTGCAAAACGCTTACCTTCGGTGACGGTAACTTCTACCTGTTCACCGCATGCGGGACAATAAATGAGTGCCATAAGTTATTCCTCCTGTAAAGTGGTTAGGCAAGATGTGCTGACCATACATCATCTTGCAAAGGCATAGTTAGTGCAATATCTGCTACTAACACGTATACTTATTGTTGACTTACAAGTTTTATTGAAGTACAACAATTGTATGAAAGTATATCATAAATTTACATAAATAGCAACCATAATATAAAAGTATCAAAATATAAATTTGAGATAATTGACATAAAATGGTATAATAATATCTAGTAGTATAGGAGGAATTATGAAAGTAAGAGAATCTAAAGAATTAATGAAATATGTAAATGAATTTTTTAAATATTCAATAGATGAAGGTTTTTTAAATCAAAATTATGCAATGGAAAACTATACACAGATAGGAGATATGTATGTTGAATTTAATGATTCTATTGATGGAGATGCCTGGGTACATGGAAATACTGTAACAATTAATAGAAGAAAAACTTTTGCTGACGAAAAATATGCTTCACTAGTTCTTTTTCATGAATTGGCTCATTTATGTAGTGATTTGCATAAAAACATGTTTACTCCAAAAGGTATTTTAAGCACGTATAGAGATGTAATGGAAAGAGAGTTTTCTACAGATTATAAATGCGGAAATAGAATTACTAAACTTGATGATGTAGACAACCCATATACATATCTTATGTTTGGATTTTTGTTATTAGACGAAGTAACATCAGAAAATACAGCAGAGCAATTAGTAGCTAGAAAGTTTAATATACAACGTAAACCATATAGGCAAGAGCAAAGAAAAATAGGAAATCATTACGTTTCGTATACAACTAATATGGGATATTATACTATAGGTCAAGGATTAGCCGACTCTTTTGCAAAAACTTTGTTTTTACCAAATGGAGAGAAAAATCTTAATGGATTGTCTAAAGCAGTATTAAACAAGGGATTTACAAAGGATTTAATAAGGCAGCATTATGAAAGTAAATATGCATTATCTGCTTTGTATAAAGAAATATCTTATTTAGGTGCTATTGCATATTACGAGGAACAATCACAAGGACGTTTACAAGAAAGAAGAAAAATTGATCCACAGTTAGTTTATGAATCATATCAAAATGTAACAGAATTGATGGATAAAGGATATGAAGGAAGAGAAAAAATACCTAATAATATTGACATGCCAGACTTTTACGAGTAGATTAAATAAAATATAAAAAAGATATATCGAATAAACAATCGATATATCTTTTTTTATGCATATATAATATTTAATTTACAAAAAAAATTCAGTATGATACTATTTATTTGTAAATTTATTTTAGGAGGGAAAAAATGAACTTAAGAAAAATACTTCGATTATTTATAGTTACAGTTTTGATGCTTGCAATAGCGGTAAGTATTAGTGGTTGCGGCGAAGAGGAAGTTATTCGAAAAAGAAAAAAATATTCAGATATTAATGAAATTGACGAATATCCTATAAATGATATCCAGCCACAAGGTAAAATGTACAAAAGAGTATCGCTAAAAGATCCTCAAGCGGGTATTATTGCTTTTCAAGGTCTTTTGGCAGAAGGGTGGACGGCATCTATTCAAAGTAATTGGAACGTTGTAAGCTATATGTGTCCGGGGCTAGAATCTGTTACGTTAACTAGTCCAGATGGAATGGCTACGATAGTGCTTGAATCACAGCAAGTTTATACTGCTGATTCAAAATATGCTGAAGGCGTAAACTACGATTACTATACAACATATTACCATTACATGGATGCAGACACATTTGTACAAGCATATATGGATCAGATGTACAGTGAATCTACACTAGTTGCAGACTTAGATGATGATCCTGACATTCTTAAAAATGCTGATGAATACATACAAGCCGAAGTTGCAAAAGCTGTTCAAGAAAATAGTTGGATAAATAGTGGTGGTTATGGATTAGATTATTCGTTAACTGCTATACCATCAACAATGAGCAAAAGACAGTATCAATACGGAAACAAATATATGGAGGGATCTTGTGTAATTGTTGGTGCTGATTCTGTACTAAATTCAGTATATATTGGTGCTCAAACTTCAAGAATTTGGATGATTCCATATTCAATTTTGTATGTAGCAGAAAGTAAAGATGCATTTGATAAATACTATGATGACTACAGTTTTATGGTAGCAAATTCTAATTTTACAACTGATTATTATGCAATAATTGAGTATGTCTCAAGTAAAATAGTTAATACGTATACATCGTATTACGCAGCTAAATCACAAGCAGGATTGGATGCTATGAATGAATACATTAACAGTAATTATTCAAGTACATCGAGTCAATCTACAAATGACAAAGTTATGGAAATGTGGGATGACTATATTAAAGATGTTGACTGCTACAAAACAGAGGATGGAACAAAAATAAAAACATCTATATTCAATGATGTAGTTGCTCAAGATGGTGATAATTTTTACGTAGGAACTAAAGCTGGTATTCCGTATGGTTATACAGAGCTTGCAAAATCATATTAATAAATAAAAAGGAGATTATTAAAATGGGATTTTTTTCAAATATTTTTTCTAAACAACCATGTCAATTATGTGGAAAAGAAGTTGGTACATTAAGCAGAGTTAAACTAAAGGATAAACAATATATTTGTTCAGATTGTAGAAAGAATACAAGTGCATTCTTTAATCCAGTTCAATATGACTTAGAAGGTGTAAAGAAACATATAGAATATATGCAAAAACAAGATGAATTGTATAAAAAAGAATTTGAAACATTACCTAAGGAAAAAATAAATAGAATTGTGTATTTAGGTTATTATGGAATTGTTTTTGCAGATGAACTTGCTATGTTTGAAATAATAACACCTGAAACTAAGAAGAGAAATTACAAAGAATTATTTAGATACGATCAAATAAAAGATTTCAAACCATATGGAAAAGAAAATACAACAACTGGAGAAGGTGCGAAAAAATATAGTGAAACAGGACTTAGAATTGTTATGAGCTGTGCAAATAGTATTGATAGTGCATCATATAGTGATGAAGCTAAAAAGCAAATGCATCCATACGCATCTGAGTTTATTTTACCAGTTGAAAGAAATACAAATAATTTAAATGCTGGAATGGCAAAGAATCATTTAAACGGAATTTTTGGTAGACCAGACGAAACATTATTTGGTAGCATAAAAGAAAAATTTACAGGAACAGAGCAAGATAGAAATAAATATGATGCTGTTGGAAATGCACTAGGTGCATTTAGTGATATGGTTAAAGGAAAAGCTACTGGAAATGAAGCTGATATGGATAGTGCTAGAGAAAAGATGGAACTTGCAATGGGAAGTGCAGCTGCTTTCATAACAGAGAATAGAAGCAAATATGCTAAAGTTAGTGATGAAGTAGAAATAAGAGCTATTGGAGAAACTTTTAAAGATTTGTTATATAAATAAAGTTTTAGGAATACTACTAAAAATTCTACAGAGCTAAAAAAGGTGGATACATATTCATTCAAACCTTGCTGGTCGCTTATTGCATAAGCTTCCCAAGCTGCGCGGTTTTTATTCATATGTATCTACCTTTTTTTGTTAATTAGAATTTTTTGAAATTAAAGGAAAAGCGGTGGGAAACATAGTTGTTTCTCACCGCTTGAAAGGTTATTGGCTGCTTATTTCGACTGCAAGATTTTTGTCTTCCAACGAAAATCGCTTTGCCATGTCCGCAGGGATATTGGCTGTTGCAATCATGAGATCAGATACTTTGTCGAGTGTAGACTCGAGCGAAGCATCAAATGCATCACGTGAATCACCTGTCCACTGCAGTGCTGCGGCTTCGTGACGGATTTCTTCAGCAAATCTCTCCGTCAGGGCTTTGATTCGTGCCGAACCATTTGTCATGGAATCGAGATCGAATTTTGCCATAAAGCCTGCCTCCTTTCTTAAAAAGTTTGTGCTAAGGACGTGGAACTATTATAACACAGCTTATTTATTATGTAAATACAGATAAAAGAAAAAAAAGGAAATAATCGGCACATATATTGATAAAAAATTAAAAATGTGGTAGAATAGAATTTACATAATTCTTAAAAAAGGAGTAAAAAAATGAAGTTTTTTGATAAGTTTTATCTAGATAAAGAGCACGATATTATAGTTAATTTATTTGAAAAAGATGATGAAAATTTAATATATATAATTGAAACTCCAAATCATAAAACTGGAAATTTAATTACAAATCTTATGAAAATTTGTAACCTTCCTATTTCAAAAAATGAAAAAGACATGAAAATAATTCAGGGAGAGATTCCTGCTAGCATAAATGGGGATAATGAAGAGGTTTATATTTTTAGGCTTGGTGGTATTAAAGTTGCTAATATATACAAAAATGGTGAAATATTTATAAAGGCCAAAATTCCAGCAATAAATAAAACTTTAATGTCGCAAACTAAAAATTATGAGTTTGATGTAAGTAAAACATTAATAAAATCATACATTTTAAAAAGTGAAAAATTCAGATCAGATTTACATACACACATACATGCCAACTTAAATTCAGATGATTTAATAGCTTTAGGAATTAAACACCAAATAAAATATCCATTTTACTACATAAAAAAATTAGGGCTTAATGTTTCTGATAAACAAGCAAACGAATTATTTAAACAAAGATGTGAAGTTGAAAAAGAGTATATGTATGAGGATTTACCAGGAAAGCAAATGATTAGAAAGATTGATGATAATACTTTTATTAATTTTGCTGATTTAATTTTAAATAATCCTGAGGGAATGGAAGAAAATATTTCAAAAATCAGAAATAGCTTGGTTTTAATGAAAGATGGTCAAGCAGTTTTTACGAACTTGGAAAAATTATATTTGTATAGATATGTTTTTTCAAAAGGAAAACCTAGTGAGAATAAAATAAAAATTACGAGATCAAAAGTGGATAAAATAGTAAATAGAGAAATTAGAAATATTTTACATCAGATGCTTGATGACGAAGAAAATGAGGAATATGAAAATAATACACTTCTTCAAGATAAGCTCCTATGGGTTGCAAGAGAATATGCAAGTCAAGGTATAAAGTATGCAGAGATATCTGTTACGTGGATTGTTAGAAAAGGAGAAGAGGGAGCAAAAATACTTGAAGAGCTTCATGAAATTCTTCCTAAAATTGAAGCAGAAACAGGAGTAAAATTAAGATTTTTAGGATCTTTTAGTAGAACGTTAATGACAGAAGAGCAATTAAAAGAAGGAATTGATGTACTAAAAGTTGCAGCTAAAAGCCCTTACATAGTTGGAAGTGACATAATAGGCGAAGAAATAAATGATATAAACAATTTTAAATGTTTATTAAAAGAGCTTGTAGAATATGCTGTAGAGGGAGACAATGGATTTACAATAAGAATTCACGCTGGTGAAAACGATAGTTTAAAATCTAATGTTGCTAAATCTATAAAGTGCGTTGTAGACTCAGTTCCAGAAGGAAAGCAAGTGCCAAGATGCAGATTAGGACACGGTCTATACGGGCTTGATACTACTACAAAAGAAGGACAAGAGCTAATTAAAGTAATGAAAGACAATGGAATAGCTCTTGAGTTCCAACTAACATCAAATGTTCGTTTAAATAATCTAACAAATCTAAAAATGCATCCAATAAAAAAATACTTAGAAAATGGTGTAAATTGTGTTCAAGGTTCTGATGGATGTGGAATATATGGAACAGATTGTATGGAAGAGCAAATGGCACTTATTAATTTGTTAAATTTATCTGATGAAGATTTATTAAAAATGAAAAGTGTTGAAGATAAAATAATTGCAGATAGCGATAAATACTTTAAAATAAAATCTGAAGCTTTTGAAAAATGGCTAAATGGCAGAAATATAAAGGATGCTGTTTTAGAAGAAGAGCAAAAAGAAATAGAAAAGAACAAAGATAGAGATTTTATAATCGGAATGAATACAAATATTGAATCGGAAGAAATACTAAAAAATAAAATTGTAAAGTTGCCAATGGATAAGTATCCTATCATTGTAGCTGGTGGAAGTTTTAATACACAAGGTAGAGAAACCGAGCTAAATGAAAAAGGAGTAGAAATTCTTAGAGCTCTAATTGAAAAGTTGGATAGCCAAAAAGCATATTTTGTAATAGGTCATAAAATGCAAGGATACGAAAAAGCTATTTTAGATATAGCAAAGGACCTAAATAAAGACATAGAAGTTGATGCAATTATTCCAAAAAAGGTAACTAAGGATGTTGCAAGAAATCTTATTGAAAATAAAATAAACGGAGTATGTATTTCGACAGAGCAAGAAGAGCTTGGAATATACAAAAGCTTTAATTACGAAATTTTTGAAAGAAGGCCATCTGTTGTTCTTGCTTTTGATGGAAATTCACCAGTTTCAAATTTAGTGCAAGAAGCAAAAAATGGTAAAGGAAAGGCTAAAATATATATAAACGATAATGTTGAGGCTTTAAAAGAAAAAGCAAACTCATTGGGTGGATATGTTACTAAATTCAATTTAGGTACGGATGAAATAATACAAAAACTTAAACAAGAAAATCCAGATATGTTTGATGCATAGATATATTTAATAAGAACATTTATTAAATTTTTTTTACGAGAAATTTGATGGATGTTCTTATTTTTTGTTGAAATAAAAAGCATTATTTTTTATAATGTTGTTAGATTAAGTGTAATAAAAGGGGATTTTTTTTATGAAAAGATACGATGACAGAGGATTTGATGTATATGGAATTCACAGAACAACCGGAACTAAGTATAATTTGAGCGGTTACGATAAAGATGGTTACGATAAAGATGGTTTTAACGAAGAAGGCAGAGATAAAAAAGGTTATGACAGGGAAGGATTTAGTAGAACAGGGTTTAATAGACAAGGAGTTCATAAAGCTACTGGTACTAGATATAATAGAAAAGGCTATGACAAAGACGGGTATCATAAAGATACTGGTACAAAGTATGATAAATCTGGGTATGACAAATATGGATATGACAAAGATGGGTTTGATAGAAAAGGATATGATTCACAAGGATTTAACAGACAAGGATTTGATAAAAAAGGTTACGATAAATATGGCTTTAACAAAGATGGCAGAGATGCACAAGGATATGATAGAGATGGATATGGCAAAAATGGATATAACAGAAATGGATTTAATAAAGATGGAATACATTGGAAAACAGAGACAAAATATGATGAGCTAGGATATGATGTAGATGGATACGGAGTAGATGGATATAACAAGAGAGGATTTGATAGAAACGGAATACATAAAAAAACAAAAAACAAATATGATGAATTGGGTTATGATGTAGATGGATATAATCGTGCTGGACTAGATATGCAAGGATATGATAGAGAAGGATATTCTATTGCTGGATATGACATAGAAGGCTACGATAAAAGTGGTTTTAACAGATATGGATGGAGCAGAAATGGAATTAGTAAACAAACCGGGAAAAAATATAATAAGGCTGGATTCGACATTTATGGGTTAGACAAAGACGGCTTTGATAAGTATGGATGGAGCAAAGAAGGAATTCATAAGGAAACAGGTACAAGGTATAATCCTGAAGGTATGGATATATACGGATATGATAAAGATGGTTTTAATAAATATGGACTTGATGCGGATGGCTTTGACAGAGAAGGATATAATAAAAAAGGGTACGATAAAGAAGGATATAACAGAGAAGGCTATAACAAGTATGGACGAGATAGGGAAGGTTATAATAGAGAAGGATACGATAGAGCAGGTTTTGATAGAAATGGTATAACTAAAGACGGTTTTGGACTGGATGGATACAATGAAAATGGGCGAGATTCGCAAGGATATGATAGAGAAGGATATGATGAAGAAGGCTTTGACAGGAATGGCAGAGATAAGGAAGGTTATACAAGAAAGGGATTTGATGTTTCTGGACGAGATAGAGAAGGTTACGATAGACATGGATTTAAGAATGGAAGAGATAGAGAAGGATATAGCGTTGCTGGATATGACGAAGAAGGTTATACAAGGGAAGGTTATGATAGGTTCGGATACGACAGAGAAGGCTTCGACAAGGATGGAATAGACAAAGAAGGATATAACCGTGAAGGTCTAGATGAAAATGGATTTAATAGAGACCATATCCATAAAGAAACTGGTAAGAAATTTAATCCAGAAGGGTATGATTATGAAGGATACGATGCAAGTGGCTATAACAAATCTGGAATTAACAGAAATGGTCATACAAAAGAAGAGCAAAAAGAGTTAGATAATTCAAAAAGAAAAAATTTCTTTGGATTACGTGATAAGGCAATAAAACTTGGAACAGGAAAAATGTCCATAGAAGAGTATTTGCAGTGTTCAAAAACTAGCATAGAAGAATTAATCACATTTGCAAAACAGCAAAAGATGGAAAATAGCATAATTAGAGGTTTATATATAAAGAAAAAAGAATTTGAAGCATATAAGAAGCCATTTGATAAGAATTTTTACATTGATAGTGTTGAGATAATGGTAAATGGGGAAGCTGTAAAACCAACAGAAGAAGATGTAGATAAATGTTTAGCATATATGGAAGCATGTGGAAAATATGTGTGTGACAAAACAGCAAGAGCAGTTATAAAGTCATACATAAAAGGAGAACTTGATATAACAATTCCAGAAAATCTAGATACAGAAAATAGTAGGCAAGAGGCAGAAGAGCCAACCAAGTTACAAGAAGTAGATGATAAACAAATTGAGCTAACCAATAAATTAAGTGAAGTAGAGCAAACAATAGAACAAGCGAAAAAAACATTGGGTGATAAAAATCCTAAATCACCAGAAGATGTGGGGGAATAATATGGAAAATAAAGAATTAGTGGAGTATAAAGAAGGTTTTTTTACTAAAATAAAAAACAAGATATTAAATATGTTTAAAAAGCAAAATAAAGAAAATGTAAATAGTAGTGTTGTTTCTAAAGAAGAAAATTCTTCATTCACAGCAGCTATTAAGGTAGAGGAAAATGAAGAAAAATCTCGCATACTTAAATTACAAAAAGCTTATCAAAGAGGTGCTATATTAGAAGAAGAGATAAAAGAAGATGATTACAAAAAATTAGTTGAATTATATGAAGAGCAAAATAGAGAGCTTGAAGAAAAAATAAACCAGAAAAAAGAAGAACTTAAGAAGTTGATTTATGGTTTAAAAGTTTCGTAAGCATTGTATAAAAAACCAAAGGAAATATATTTCTTTTGTTTTTTTTTATAAAATGTTTTTAGTACATAAAAAAATTTATGATATAATGCAGGTAAAATATAGGTTAGGAAGGATAAATAAAATGAAGAAAAAAATTATAAAATGTAGCTAATAAATAAGTATTTCGACAGAGCAAGAAGAGCTTGGAATATACAAAAGCTTTAATTACGAAATTTTTGAAAGAAGGCCATCTGTTGTTCTTGCTTTTGATGGAAATTCACCAGTTTCAAATTTAGTGCAAGAAGCAAAGAATGGTAAAGGAAAGGCAAAAATATACATAAATGATGATGTTGAAGCTTTGAAAGAAAAAGCCGACTCTTTAGGTGGATATGTAACCAAGTTTAGTTTAAATACAGACGACATTATAAGTAAATTACAACAGGAAAATCCAGATGTTTTTACGGCTTAAATTTGTGGGCACATGAAAATTTTTAATTTCCATGTGCCTTTTTTTATAACTTCTTTAAGATGACCTATTTGTTGACAATAATTGGAAAATTATGTAAAATAAAGTATAGGAGTTTTGTATCCTACCCTAAAAATAATTATTATTAGGGAAAACGCAAAAGAAAAAGGCCATACAAACAACAAAGGAGGAAACTATTATGGCGAAGGAAACAAGAGTGATTATTGATGAGGAAGTGGCTGCAATGCCCTTCGAACAAGCGGCAAAGGAATGGCTTGAGATGGTTGATGTTAAAAAATCATCGAAGGCTACCTACAGGTACATGGTAAATAAAAAGATTTTACCGGAACTTGCAGGCAAAACACTGGGAGAGGTAATCTGGATGGATGAGATGAAGGATTTAGAAACTCAGCTCAAGGCAAAGTATAAAGATAGAGCAGTTTCTAATATTTTTACCATCATTCGGATGATCATTCGTAGCAAAATTGGAAGTCCGTCAAGTATCGGCAGCAACGAAATATCGAAAAATGCAAAAATTACTTTCATGAAACTCACGGAGGTAAGAAGGCTTTTGAAGTATTTCAGACATGATGAGGCTAATGACCCGAGAAAGATTGGGGTGCTGCTTGCATTATATGCAGGCATGAGCATTGGAGAGATTTGTGCTCTGAAATGGCATGATATCAGCATGAATGAGCTATCTATTTACGTTGATAAGTCAGCGAGCAGAATAATGAAGTCTGAAGGGGAAACTAAGTCAAAGGTTGAAATTTTTCAGTTAGATGATGAAAGGGTGGTTCCAATAAATCATCAGCTTGAAAAGTGGATTTACATGTACAAGCACTCATATGCAAAAAAAGAAGACTTTGTTTTATCAAATTCCGACAAAATTGTAGAGCAAAGAACTTTGCAGTTTTATCTGGAAGCAACCCTTAAGAAGGCTGGCATAGTAAACAGATATTCGTTTTCGCAGCTTCGCGATACTTTTATTGTGTATGCGCTGAAAAACGGAGCTGAAGTATCTGTTCTGGCAAGCATTTTGGGAATTTCTACAAGTGTTCTCGAAAACAAGTATCAATCTTTCCTTTCGATTCGTTATGCCGATAAGGCAAGAGCTGTAGCAAATGTATTTTTCTAAAGTAATCACACAAAAGGAGCTGGATGTTATCCGGCTCTTTTTGTGTGTTAAATATTGAAAAGAAAGTTTATTATATTTATAATATTGAAAAGAAGAAATAGATGATTGTGAGGAGTTTGAAATGGGAGAAAAGAGATATGACATAGAAGGATATGATGAAGAAGGTTTTGATAGAAATGGCTTCAATAGGCATGGCATTAATAAATGGACTGGAAATTTATATGACCGAACTGGCAGAAATCAAGCAGGATATGATAAATGGGGTTATGACAAAGACGGTTATGATATATATGGATTTAATAAGAAAGGTATAAATAGATATACAAAATCAAAATATGATACTGAAGGATATGACAGAGAAGGCTATGATATACGTGGATTTAATAAGAGAGGTATAAATAGATATACAAAATCAAAATATGATACTGAAGGCTACGACAAAGAAGGCTACGACAAAGAAGGCTACGATATAGATGGATTTAGTAGAGGTGGGTACCATAAAATAACTAGAACAAGATATGACCCCCAAGGATACAATAGAAGACGGTGGTGACAAAAATGGATTTAGAAAAGATGGAAAGCATGTATCTACTGGAACTGAATATAATACAGCAGGTTACGATAAAGATGGCTATGATAAAAATGGTTTTGATAAAAATGGAATACATAGAGACACAGGCACTAAGTACGATGCTGAAGGCTTTGATGTAAATGGGATAGACGAATATGGTTTTGGGAAAAATGGCTTTAATGCAGATGGGGTGCACAAAAAAACGGGTACAAAATTTAACCCAAAAGGATTTGATATTGAAGGCTATGATGAAGAAGGTTATAACAAGAAAGGCTTCAATAGAAAAGGAATAGATAGAGAAGGATATAACCAGTTAGGGTACGATAAGGATGGATACAAAAGAAACGGATTTAACAGATTCGGAATAGATAGAGAAGGTTATAACAAGGCTGGATACGATAGAAGCGGATTTGACAGAAACGGTCGTAACAGGTACGGATACGATAGAGAAGGATTTGATGAAAACGGATTTAGTCCTGCAGGATATGGCAGAGATGGATATAATAAGGAAGGGTATAATCGTTTAGGAAGAGATAGAGAAGGCTATAGTAAATATGGATATGACATTGCTGGATATGATAGAGAAGGTTACGATAAATATGGATTCGATAGGAAAGGAAGAGATAAAGAGGGATATTCTAGGTCTGGATATGACGTAGAAGGATACAACAGAGAAGGCTACAATCAGTATGGGTATGATAGAGATGGTTTCAATAAAGATGGAATAGACAAAGAAGGATATAATCGTGAAGGATATGATGCAAATGGCTTTAATCGAGATCATGTACATAAAGAAACTGGTAGAAAATTTAATGCAGAAGGTTACGATTTTGAAGGATATGATGTCAATGGTTATAATAAGTTGGGAATTAATAGAACTGGTCATACAAGAGAAGAGCAAAAAGAAATTGATAATATGCAAAGAAGAAACTTTTTTGGATTACGTGATAAAGCAGCAAAATTAGGAACTGGAAAAATGTCTGTTGAAGAATATATACAATGCTCTAAAACAGGAATAGAAGACTTAATTACTTTTGCAAAGCAACAAAAAATGGAAAACAATATAATCAGAGGTTTATATCTAAAGAAAAAGGAATTTGAACAATACAAAAAGCCATTCGACAAAGAATTCTATATTAGCAACGTAGAAATAATTATAAATGGAGAGCCAGTAAAGCCAACAGAAGAAGATGTTAACAAGTGTTTAGCATACATGGAAGCTTATGGAAAATTTATATGTGACAAAACAGCAAGGGCAACAATTAAAGCATATATAAAAGGTGAACTAGATGTAACAATTCCAGAAAATCTTGATGCAAAAAAAGGTAAACAAAATGCAGAAGAGCCAACAAAATTACAAGAAGTAGATGATAAGCAAATAGAGCTAAAAGAAAAGTTAAGTGCTGTAGAACGAACAATTGAACAAGCGAAAAAATCCGTAGGTGATAAAGAGCTTAAATCACTTGAAGACGTGGAGGGGTAATATGGAAAACAAAGAATTAGTGGAGTATAAAGAAGGTTTTTTTACTAAAATAAAAAACAAGATAGTAAACATATTCAAAAAGCAAAGTAATTCAAGTGCGGATAATAATCTTCCAAAAGAAAACAATGTAAGCCAAAATAAATCTTTTGTTAAAAGCATTGAAGTAGAAGTTGATGAGGAAAAGACTCGAATACATAAATTACAAAAGGCTTATCAAAGAGGAGCTATACTAGAGGAAGAAATTAAGCAAGAAGATTACCAAAAATTAGTAGAATTATACGAGGAGCAAAATAAAGAGCTTGAAAAACAAATTAATCAAAAGAAAGATGAACTTAAAAAAATAATTGATGGTTTGAAGGCATCTTAAGTTATGATGAATAATATTTAATAATAAATAATTTTGATGATACATAGAAGAGACAAAAATGTAAATTTTTGACAATAAAATCATTGCAAATGTTATGTAAAATATGGTATAATTAAAAAATCAAATTAAAAAGGGGGAAATATAATAATGGCAAAGATTTTAGAAGATGTATCAAGAACATTTAATGAATTTTTATTATTACCAAACTTAACAGACGAAAGATGTATACCAAGTAATGTAAGCTTAAAAACACCACTTGTAAAGTATAAAAGAGGAGAAGAACCAAAATATTCAATGAACATCCCATTTGTGTCTGCTATAATGCAAGCCGTTTCAGGAGAGAAGATGGCTATTGCTTTGGCGCGCGAAGGTGGATGTTCTTTTATATATGGATCACAATCAATTGAAGATGAAGCTGCAATGGTTAGACGCGTAAAAAAACACAAAGCTGGTTTTATCGAAAGTGATTCAAATGTTAAAAGTGGAACTCCAATTAAAGATGTAATTGCATTAATTGAAAGAACAGGTCATTCAACAGTAATGATTACTGAAGATGGAACAAGTAATGGAAAGTTTTTAGGATTAGTTACAGATAAGGATTACAGAATTTCAAGAGTAAATGAAAATGATCCTGTTGATATGTACATGACCCCAAAAGATAAAGCTGTAACTGCAAGAAAAGGTATTGGACTTGCTGAGGCAAATGATTTAATATGGGAGCATAAAATTAGCTGCTTACCAATATTAGACGAAAATGATAATTTAGAGCATTTAGTATTTAGAAAAGATTATGAAGACAGAAAGAATAATCCAAATTCATTATTAGATGATAATAAGAGATACATAGTAGGTGCTGGAATTAATACAAGAGATTACGAAGAAAGAATTCCTGCATTAGTTGATGCTGGAGTTGATCTTATTTGTATGGATTCATCAGACGGATATTCTGTATGGCAAAAAAATACAATAGATTGGGTTAGAGCAAAATACGGAGATAGCGTTAAAATAGGAGCTGGAAATGTTGTAGATAAAGAAGGTTTTTACTATTTAGCAGAAGCTGGTGCTGACTTTATAAAAGTTGGTGTTGGTGGAGGTTCAATTTGTATAACTCGTGAAACAAAAGGAATTGGACGTGGACAAGCTAGTGCATTAATGGATGTAGTAGAAGCAAGAAATGAATATTTTGAAAGAACAGGAATTTATATTCCAGTATGCTCTGACGGAGGTATAGTTCATGATTACCACATTACATTATCATTAGCAATGGGAGCAGATTTTGTAATGATGGGAAGATATTTTGCAAGATTCGACGAAAGCCCAACAAGAAAAGTAAAAGTAGGTGGAAACTTTGTTAAAGAGTATTGGGGAGAAGGATCAAACCGTGCAAGAAACTGGCAAAGATATGACTTAGGAGAAGCTGGAAAGAATAAACTAAGCTTCGAAGAAGGTGTAGATTCATATATTCCATATGCAGGACCATTAAAAGATAACTTAGCTGTAACAGTAGCAAAAATAAAATCAACAATGTGTAACTGTGGATCAATATCAATACCAGAATTCCACGAAAAAGCGCGTTTAACAATGGTTTCAAATATTAGTATCAAAGAAGGTAGTGCGCACGACGTAATGCTAAAAGAAGTAACAACTCAAGATTAAATTTTGGGGTTTGAAAGGATAGAAAATGGATAATAAAGAATTAATTTTAATAATTGACTTTTATGGTCAATATAATCAATTAATCGCAAGACGTGTACGTGAATGCAACGTGTATTCAGAAATCGTACCATTTAGCACACCAATAGAAAAAATAAAAGAAAAAAATCCAAAGGGAATTATATTTACAGGAGGACCTGCAAGTGTTTATGAAGAAGGTGCTCCACGTGTAGATGAAGAAATATTTAATTTAGGAATTCCAGTCTTAGGTATCTGCTATGGAATGCAACTTATGACACATATGCTTGGTGGAAAAGTTCAAAGAGCAGATAAAAGAGAATATGGTGTTACAAGTGTTAAGATTAATAATAGCTCTAAATTATTTAATGGATTTGGAGATACAAATGACTGTTTAATGAGCCATACAGATTTTGTTGAGACATTACCAGAAGGATTCGAAAATATAGGTTCAACAGATCATTGTCCAAATGCAGCTATGCAAAATACTGAAAAGAACTTCTATGGAATTCAATTCCATCCAGAAGTAAATCATACAAATAATGGAACAGAGATTATTAGAAACTTTATTTATAATATTTGTGGATGCTCTGGTACATGGAAAATGAGTTCTTTTGCTGAAGAAACAGTTAAAGCTATTAGAGAAAAAATTGGAGATAAAAAAGCATTATGTGCTTTATCTGGTGGTGTTGATTCATCAGTTGCTGCAGCTCTAATTAATAAAGCAATTGGAAAGAATTTAACATGTATATTTGTTGATCATGGATTATTAAGAAAGAATGAAGCTGAAGAAGTTGAAGAAGTATTTACAAAGAACTTTGATGTTAACTTCATAAAAGTAGATGCAAGAGATAGATTCTTAGGAAAATTAGCTGGAGTATCAGATCCAGAGCAAAAAAGAAAAATAATTGGTGAAGAATTTATTAGAGTATTCGAAGAAGAAGCAAAAAAGATTGGAACAGTTGATTACTTAGTACAAGGAACAATTTATCCAGATGTAATCGAAAGTGGATTAGGTGCTGGAGCTAAAATTAAGAGCCATCATAATGTTGGTGGACTTCCAGACTATGTGGATTTTAAAGAAATTGTAGAGCCACTTAGAGATTTATTTAAAGATGAAGTTAGAAAAGTTGGATTAGAGCTAGGACTTCCAGAATTTTTAGTTTATCGTCAACCATTTCCAGGACCGGGCTTAGCTATTCGTGTTATAGGAGATATAACCGAAGACAAGCTTGCAATACTTAAAGATGCAGACGCTATCTTTAGAGAAGAAGTTGCTAAAGGTGGATGGAATAGAAAGACTAACCAATACTTTGCAGTATTAACAAATATTAAATCTGTTGGTGTTATGGGAGATGAAAGAACTTATGACTATACAATAGCTTTAAGAGCAGTAACAACATCAGACTTTATGACAGCTGAATGGACAAAGATACCTTATGAGATATTAGAAGTTGTATCAGCTAGAATAGTAAATGAAGTAAAACATGTAAACAGGGTTGTTTATGATATAACAGGAAAACCACCAGCAACAATTGAGTGGGAATAAAAAATAGCACAGCAGTTTTTTTAGACTGCTGTGCCATTTTTTACACCATTGGTGTAATTTTGAACTCGGTATACTGTTCTGTTTGCTTGATTCTTTCCATCATGGGGAAGCATTTTACTGCTTCATCACTGAAGGATTCTTTGTCACCGTAGTCCAGGATTTCGGTAAAATTATAGTACGTAAGCGGTTTTTTTGAATCATCGCCACTTATAGTTACTCTGATTTTTCCTGGTGTGTGCTGAAATACAATCAGCTTGGTGGCAATTGCTTCGCATAAGCTCATCTTGTTAAACAAAACAGAGATGGTATGTGAAGCCAGAGCGTGAAGATTAGTATTATCCATAGTTCCTCCGTTTTTGTTGTGCACAGAAACACGTACTTGTGTAAACTGAGCCTTCGGATGGGCGTCATCTAAAGAAAAGAAGTACCTTTAACTCTAGATGGGCTCTACACTTTTCTATTTAAGGTTTGTTTTTAATAAAAAACTCTATGTATACAAGCATAAAACCACAAACAGATTTGTTAGTGCAAAGTTCTTATGGGTGGTATTATACTACGTATACTTTCGAATATCAATAAATAATACTAAATTTAAATTATATTCATTGATTTTTTTTGAAAAAATAATATAATAATGAGTGTAAAAAATGGAGGAGTATCAAATGGAATATAAATACCTAATACTAGATTTTGGTAAAGTATTAGCTGCTCCAACAACAGGAGAATGGCTTGTAACACCAGAATTTTTAAAAAATGTTGATATAAACAAAGTAGATAAAGATAAACTTAAAGAGGCATTTAAGAAAAATAAATACATGCTAGATGGTAAGGTTGAAACTGTAGATGAAGAATATGAATTGCTTTATAAATTTTATCAAATGGTTCTTAATGATGCATGTTATGAAATAGCAGATGAAGGTATTGGAAATATTGCTAAAGATTTTATATATGGCGATAGTAAATATACATTATACAATGATGTTGTGGAAGAGCTAGATAGATTATCTAGAAAGTATACATTACTAGTATTATCAGATAATTGGCCATGTTTGTATAATTATATGAAGAAAAAAGATATATATAAGTTTTTCAAAAAAGTATATGTATCTTCAGTATATGGTGAGCTAAAAAAAGAAGGAAAATTTTTTAATCATCCAATCGAAGAATTTAACATCAAAAGCGGGGAAGCACTTTTTATTGATGACAGCGAAATGTTATTAGATGTTGCCGTTCAGAAGGGACTAGATGTTAAATTAATGGATAGAGCAAAAATTGTAAATAATTCAAAATATGATATAATTAATAAGCTAGCTGATATTAAATAATGTTAAAAAATATTGCTAGTAATTGTAAGGTTTATATTTTTTGTAAAGGAGAATTAAATGGATTTTTATTATTTATTAAGTATTTTTTGTTTAATAATTGCAGTAATTATTTCTGTTGCTGCGCAATTGTATATAAGCCATAACTATAGAAAATATTCAAAAAAGAGCTGTGAAATGGATATTAATGGAGCAGAAACTGCTAGACGAATTCTAGATAACAATGGGTTAAACGATATAAGCATAAATGCTATTAGCGGAAGTTTAACAGATAATTACAATCCAGGAAAAAGAAGCGTAAATTTATCAGAAAAAATATACAGCAAAAATTCAATTGCATCAGTTGCAGTTGCTGCTCACGAGTGTGGCCATGCTATTCAAGATAAAGAAGGATATACTTTCTTAAGAATGAGAAAAGCTATTATTCCATTCGTAAATCTTGTTTCTTATGCTGGATATATAGCAATTATATTAGGAATTTTCTTTTCTTTTATAGATGTTGTGTCTATTGGTATTGGTGTAGAGCTAGTTATTTTAGCTTTTCAGCTTATAACATTGCCAGTTGAATTTAATGCATCGGAAAGAGGATTAAAGCAAATTCAAGAATTAGGATTGCTAACAAACGAAGAATTTAAGGGTGGTAAAAAGATGCTAAAATCTGCTGCTTTAACATATGTTGCAGGTGTTGCAAGTACACTATTACAAATTTTAAGACTTGTTCTAATTTTAGCATCAAGACATAGAGATTAAGGTAAAAAAAGTCGACGAAATTATTGATAAAATAAGGACTTGAAAATACTGAAAAAGTTGACATAAATACAAAAAAATAGTATAATAGTAATGTATTAAGTTTTTTGATACAGCAGAGATTCAAAACAAATTTCATGCAGTAGCACTTACTTAATACAATAACTTCAACGGATTCAGGTGAAGTGTAACTTATTTATCTTAATCTAATTAGATAGCAAGATTACAAAAACAAAACGAGAATTCAGATTAGCCGGCAAATATTTTATGTGTATAAAATGTTTGCTGGCTAATTTTTTATTTAGTATGAATTTTATTATGCACTATAAATATTAATTTCATAGAATATTGTTTATAAACATAATATATGCTAATATGTATTGTAACTATATTAGTATTTTATTATGTTTTAGGGGGAATTATTATGAACAAAACATTTAGAAATATAATAAAAGAGATATGCGATGAACTAAATATTAAATATAAAATACTTTCGAAGGATTGGATAATAATGCTTGAAAAAGATGGAGTTAAAAGATTTATTTCAGGTTTTAAATTTGATTTAAATGACCACGCTCTAGGAATTATATTGGATGATAAATATGCAACATATGAGTTACTTAGAGAGTGCAATATTCCAATAATAGAGCATAATATTGTATTCGATAGCAGTAACAAAAATAATTATGCCATTGGGTGCAATAGCTTTGAATATCTAGAAAAACTTTTTTTCAAATACAATGAGGATGTTGTGTTGAAAATAAATTGTGGCACATGTGGAACTGAAGTATTACACTTAAAAAATATAGATGAATTAAGAGATAAGTTTAATGAGTTAAGTTCTAAATATTATTCACTAAGTCTATGTCCTTTTTATAACATAGAAAATGAGTATAGAGCAGTTGTATTAAATGGAAAAGTAGAATTGTTATACAAGAAGAATAAAGCTCTTGTGGTAGGTAATGGTAAAAGTACAATAAAAGAATTACTATGTAATTTTAATCCGTCATATTTTGCTAATTATGAAGGTAATAATAAGGACTTAATACTAGAAGATGGAAAACAATATGAGTACGACTGGAGATTTAATTTGTCTAACGGAGCAAAGGCTAGTTTTGATATAATGGAAGACGACAGAGAAAAAATAACAAAATTGGCAGAGAAAATATCAAAAGAGATAAACGTTAATTTTGGAAGCATTGATATAATAAAAACTGTTGACGGAAGCTTTTACACAATGGAAATAAATAGTGGAATTATGACAAATAATTTTATAAAACAAATAGACAACGGATACGAAATTGCAAAAGATATTTACAAAAAAGCTATTAAATTATATTTTTCATAGAAAACGTTCTTATAGGAATAAGGTTTAAGGAGAATTGATATGGATAGATCAAAAGTAATAATTAATGTTAGTATAAAAGCAATTATAACAAATATTATACTTGTTATTTTTAAGGCTGTAGTGGGAATATTTGTTAATTCTATAGCAATAGTATTAGATGCTGTAAACAATTTAAGTGATGCAATATCTTCAATTATAACTATTGTTGGAGCAAAACTAGCAGGTAAAGCCCCGGATAGGGAACACCCATATGGCCATGGAAGAATCGAATATATTGCTGCTGTAATTATTGCACTAATAATTTTATTTGCAGGAGCAACTTCGTTAAAGGAATCTATTGAAAAAATAATTACGCCAATAAAAGCAAACTATTCGATTGCATCATTAATAATTGTTGGTGTAGCAATATTTGTTAAATTGTTTCTTGGAAATTATGTGAAGAACAATGGAAAAAGAATTGATTCACAGAGCTTAATTGCTTCTGGTACAGATGCTCTTTTTGATGCTGTAGTTTCTTTTGCTACTTTGGTTGCAGCAGTTATTAGCATTGTTTGGGGAATTAGCATTGAGGGATATCTTGGAATTTTAATAGCTGTGTTAATTTTAAAATCTGGTATTGAAATATTAAAAGAAACTCTTAATACAATAATTGGAATTAGAGCAGATAGTGAACTTTCAACAAAAATTAAAGAGTACATTAATGCGTATGATGAAGTTGAGGGTACGTATGATTTAATATTACATAGTTATGGCCCATCAAGAATAATAGGAGCAACAAACATTCAAGTTGATGAGAAAATGACAGCTAAAGAGATTCATGGACTAACCAAGAAAATACAAGCCGACATATATTCAAAGTTTGGAATTATTCTTACCATAGGAATTTATGCTTCAAACAAAACCGATAAAGAAGCATTGGCAATTGAGAAAGAATTAAAAAATATAATAGATCAATATCCTGAAGTACTTCAATTACACGGTTTCTTTTTAGACGAAAAAACAAATAATATTTCATTTGATATAATAATTGCGTTTGAGGCGAATGACCCTAATGGAATAAGAGAAGAAATTATAAATAAAATAAAAGAAAAATATCCAAAGTACAACTATTTTGTAGTAGTAGATAGCGATTTTAGTGATTAATATATTGTAAAAACGCTTCAAGTGTTGTATAATACATATGCTGTACCGAATGGTATTTGCATAGGGTATTGAGGAACGTTTTATTCGAAAAGGAGGGTCACACATGATAAAAGACCAAACCCTGGTAGGAATCCTCTTTGAGAAGATTCATACCATCGAACAAGAGCGTGGTTTGCCATGCAAGGTCAATTTGCCTGTATTTTTGAAGTATATCAACAACAAAGATGGGGCGATGAAACTTTTGAAAGCAATGGCGATTCCATGCTACAAAACGCGAATCGAAGGGACCAAGCTCATTATCGAAGACTCTCCGATTCTTGAGGAGAATTTTAAAATGGATGATGAGTAACGACAAAGCGCTAACTTCTGTTAGCGCTTTTCGTTTTATATATTTAATTTAGTATAAAATACAACTAGCTTATTAATTGTCTATCATTAATTAATATACCAAGTATTGAATTATTACCTTCTTTTCCATTCTCAGTAGAAGTACCTTCGCATTTAAAAACGTTGTATTTGTTAGCTAGTTCAGGTTTATTAAATTCAACTAATTTATTTGTAATTATTTCTTGAATATCTTCAACTAAGATTCTATTTTTATTTAAATCTTCTATGCATGCAAGAATATTTTTAATTTCTCCCATACTTGCTTGCTCTGAAGAATTTACATCTCTATTTGCATTTTCAATTGCTGCAACAATCTTTTGTCTATCATAACTTACTATTCTTCCGTCTCTCTTTACTACTTTCATCTTTAAGTACCTCCTTTATTTTGTATGAACTAATTATAACTCATAAAAAATACTTTTCTGTTGCAAAAGCATCAATTTAGTTGAAAAATTTTTTTTACTTTTATAGTTCAATTAATTCTAAGAATAAAAAAATATTACATTTTTATTACGCTAGTTCGTTGTATTTGCAACTGAAATATTGTATAATTTGAAATATAAAATTACGTTTAACTTTATTGATATACAAAATTGAAAATTTTAAGTGACCGCAAACGCTGTTGTTTTCTGGTATTTACAATAATTTGAAAATGGAATATATGAGAAAGGGATTGATTTTAAATGAATACTCAATTTAATACAGAGGCATTTTTTGAAGAGTTTTCTGCATCATGTAAGAGCGTTCAAAAGAAATTTTTCAAAAAGAATCAAGTTATTACCACATATATTCAAAAGAGAAATCAAATTTGCATTCTTTTATCCGGAGAGGCAGATTTAGTAAGATATGATTTAAACGGAGGAAAGTCTATAATAGAGCACTTTACACCAAATGATGTGTTTGGTGAAGCTTTTTATACAATAACAGAGAATAATGAATTATCTGTTGAGGCAAAACGTGGCTGTGAAGTACTTTTTTTCTCATACGATAATATTTTTAATAGATGCAAGTCTAATTGTAAATTTCATCAAGTTTTATCTGATGGAATGTTAAAAGTAATAGTTGAAAAAGTTACTAAATTAAATACTAGAATAGAAGTATTAACTCAAAGAACAACTAGAGAAAAACTACTTGGTTATTTTTCAATACTATCTACAAAAAGTAATTCAAAATGTATTAGCATACCATTTTCTTTAACCGATTTAGCGGACTTTTTAAGTGTAGATAGAAGTGCAATGATGAGAGAAATAAAAAGTTTAAAAGATGAAGGATATATAAGCAAAGAAGGAAATAAAATAACTTTATTATATTAATTAAAACAGCGTAGTATAAGCTTTTTATGGCTTGGTTAGAATTACTTTAAGAGTTTGACTATAAAAAAATGTAATGTTATACTTACAGATGATAAATAGGTTTAATGAAAGGAACAAAAGAATTATGAATTATACGTTAATAGGTAAAACTGTACCAACAGTGGAAGTTACACTAGACAAAGGAGAAGCTATGTATTCACAAAAAGGTGGAATGTCATGGCAAACAGAAGGAATTACAATGAAAACAAATGCTAGAGGAGGAGTAATGAAAAGCCTCGGTAGAATGTTTTCTGGTGAATCTATATTTATGAATACGTATACGGCAGAAAAAGATGGAGCAAAAGTTGCATTTGCAACAACAGTACCAGGAGATATAGTAGCAATAAATGTTGCAAAACATCCATCGGGATTTATGCTTCAAAAAGGTGCATTTCTTTGTGCTGAGCCAACTGTAGATTTAGAAATTGCTTTTACCAAAAGATTTTCAGCAGGTTTTTTTGGAGGAGAGGGATTTATACTTCAAAAGGCTACAGGGTTGGGAACAATGTTTTTAGAGGTTGATGGTGATCCTGTAATAAAGAAACTTGAAGCAGGAGAAGTTTTAAAAGTAGACACAGGAAATGTTGTTGGATTTGAGTCTACGGTTTCTTATGAAGTAGAAATGATAAAAGGATTAGGCAATATTTTCTTAGGTGGAGAAGGACTATTTCTAACAAAACTAACGGGTCCTGGAAAAGTTATTATACAATCACAAAATTTTGGCGATTTTGCTGGAAAAGTTTTAAGCATATTACCTAAGAAATAGTAAGAATTATTAAATAAAACGAAGAGAGCTGTAAAGCTCTTTTTTCTATGTTATTGTTGTGTAATAATTTGGTAAAAAAGTTTATTAAAATAGGAAGAAGCTTATTGACATTATTGCGTCAAAATATTACAATATTAACATTTAAGAGTATCGAAAATTATATTTTGTTATAGATAAAGAGAGGAAAATACGATGATAAAACTATTAAGAAGATTAACAATGAAGGACTGTATTTTTATATTAGTATGTTTCATTTTTATAATTGCCCAAGTTGCACTAGATTTGAAAATGCCAGATTTTATGTCTGAAATAACAGTTTTAGTAAAAACAGAAGGAAACCATATGGGTGAGATATTAAAAAATGGCGGATTTATGTTAGCTTGTGCCTTTGGAAGTTTTGTTTTTACTGTATTGGTTGGTTATATTGTATCGGTTGTTGCTGCTAATTTTTCAAAAAGAATAAGAAAAGCTTTATTTACTAAGGTAGAAAGTTTTTCAATGAGTGAGGTAAAAGCATTTTCGACTAGCAGTTTAATAACTAGGTCGACAAACGACATAACTCAAGTCGAAATGCTTATGGCTATGGGATTGCAACTTGCTATAAAAGTTCCAATTACAGCTATATGGGCTATTACAAAAATATTAAACAAAAGTTGGCAATGGAGCTCTATTACAGCTGCTTGCGTAGTAATTTTACTTAGCGTTGTTGGATTTTTAATGGCTATTGTTGTTCCTAAATTTAAAATTGTTCAAAAATTGACGGATAAACTAAATGATGTAACTAGAGAAAATTTAACTGGTATAAGAGTTGTAAGGGCATTTAATGCTGAAAAATATCAAGAAGAAAAATTTGATGATGTAAATAATGAATTAACAAATTTACAATTATTTATTCAAAAAAAGTTTGCAATAATGCAACCCATAATGTACATTGTGTTGTACTTTTTAACATTAGCAATTTATTTTGTTGGAGCGTATTTAATAAGAGATGCTGGACTTATGGATAAGGTTACGCTGTTTGGAGACATGGTTGTGTTTAGCTCTTATGCTATACATGTAATTATATCGTTCTTGATGTTAGCTCTCATTTTTATGATGTTGCCAAGAGCTCAAGTTTCTGCAAAACGTATAAATGAAGTACTTGAAACAGAAATAACAATTAAAGATGGAAATATTGATAAAAATACAACAAACGAGGTTGGAACAGTTGAATTTAAGAATGTTTCATTTAAATATCCAGATGCGGATGAATACTTACTAAAGAATATTTCTTTTAAAGCAAATAAGGGGGAAACAGTTGCTTTTATTGGATCTACTGGAAGTGGAAAATCAACACTTATTAATTTAATACCAAGATTCTACGATGTAACTGAAGGTGAAATTTTAGTTGATGGTGTTAATGTAAAAGATTATAAGCAAGAGTTTTTATACAACAAAATAGGATATGTACCTCAAAAGGCTGTATTATTTGATGGAACCGTTGAATCAAATATTTCATATGGTGATAAAGATGGAAAAGAAATAACAAGAGATGCCATAAAAAAAGCAATTGAAGTTGCTCAAGCTAAAGAATTTGTTGAAAAAATGGATAATCAATATGATTCGCATATTGCATCTGGAGGAACGAATGTATCTGGTGGACAGAAACAAAGATTGTCAATAGCAAGAGCTGTTGCAAGAAATCCAGAAATATATATTTTTGATGACAGCTTTTCAGCTTTAGATTACAAAACGGATGCTGTTCTTAGAAAAGAGCTTAAAAAATATACTGGTGACAGTACAAGCTTAATTGTTGCACAAAGAATAGGAACAATTATGAACAGTGATAAAATAATTGTTTTAGAAAATGGAGAGCAAGTTGGAACCGGAACACACAAAGAGCTACTAAAGAATTGCAAAGTATACAAGCAAATTGCTACTTCACAATTATCAGAAGAAGAGCTTGCAAAATAAAGTTTTAACGGAAAGGATGAAAAAAATGCCTAGTAGTAATGAAGCACATGATCGTAAAAAAGGTAAAATTGGTGGTCCTAAGGGTATGGCTGTTGCCGAAAAAGCAAAAGATTTTAAAGGTGCAACCAAAAGACTTTTTAACGAACTTGGTAAATATAGAATTTTAATAGTTATTTCTGTTATTCTTGCTTTATTAGGTGCCGTTTTATCAATAAGCGCACCAAATAAGTTATCAGAAATGACAGACGAGATATCAAAAGGGTTAATGATTAATACTGAAAATATAAGCGAAGAAGATCAACTTAAGTATATTCAAATTATAAGTACTGCTGAAAACAAACAAGATTTGTATTGCATATATGATGAGTTACCAGAATCAATTAAAAAGATAATTGAGCCTAAAATGAATATGGAAAATATTAAAAGAATAGGCATTATACTGGTTGCAATATATATTTGTAGTGCTGTATTTAACTATATTCAATCAATAATAATGACAAATGTATCGAATAAATTTGCAAGAGATTTAAGATCTAGAATATCTGTTAAAATAAACAAATTGCCACTAAAATATTTTGACAGAAATCAAACAGGGGATATTTTATCTAGAGTAACTAACGATATAGATACAATAGCTCAAACTATGAACCAATCGCTTGCAACACTTGTTACATCTGTTACTTTATTCTTAGGTTCATTAGTAATGATGTTTTGGACAAACTGGGTTATGGCTGTAACTGCAATAGTTTCAAGCTCGTTTGGGTTTATAGGTATGGCTTTTATACTAAAGAATTCGCAAAAATATTTTACAGCAAGACAAGTTGAACTTGGAAAATTAAATGCTCATATTGAGGAAGTATTTTCTGGTTTAAATGTTGTAAAGGTATACAATGGAAAGAATGAATCAACGGAAAAATTTGACAAGTTAAATGAAAAAGTAGCAGAGAGCAACAAAAAGAGCCAATTTATATCTGGAATAATGCAACCAATGATGATGTGTATTGGAAATCTTGGATATGTAGCAGTTTGTGTAACTGGTGCACTTTTAGTATCAAATAATAAAATATCATTTGGTGTTATTGTTGCATTTATCACATATGTAAGATTATTTACATCACCTCTTTCTCAAATTGCACAAGCTTTAACATCACTTCAATCTACTGCAGCTGCAAGCGAGAGAGTATTTGAGTTTGTTGATGAAGAGGAGATGGATTCTCAAGAAAATATAAATAAAAAACTAGACAGAGACAAAGTTAAGGGAAATATAGAGTTTAAAAATGTTGAATTTCAATATGACAATAACGATAAACCAACTATATACAATTTTACGGCTGTTGCTAAGCCAGGACAAAAAATTGCAATTGTTGGACCTACTGGAGCAGGAAAAACAACAATTGTAAATTTATTAATGAAATTCTATAATATTAATTCAGGAGATATTAAAATAGACGGTATTTCTATAAATGATTTATCAAGAGAAAACATACATGAATTATTTACAATGGTTTTGCAAGATACTTGGCTATTTAATGGAACTGTAAAGGAGAATATTATTTATAATAGACCTAACGTTACAGACGAAAGAGTAGAAGAAGTTTGTAAAGAAGTAGGATTACACCATTTTATAAAAACTCTTCCACATGGATATGATTCTGTTATTTCGGATAACGATAGCGTTTCTTCAGGACAAAGACAATTATTAACAATTGCAAGAGGTATGATTGAAGATTCACCATTTTTAATTTTAGATGAAGCAACTTCAAATGTTGATACAAGAACTGAAGAGCTTGTTCAAATTGCTATGGATAAGCTTACAAAGGGAAAAACATCATTTATTATTGCACATAGATTATCAACAATTAAAAATGCAGATTTAATTTTAGTAATGAAAGAAGGAAATATAGTGGAGCATGGAAATCATGAAGAGCTATTAAAACAAAATGGATTTTATGCTGAACTATATAATTCTCAATTCGATGAAATGGTTAGTTAAAGAAACTTATTACATGAAAGCTGTATGTGTAAACATACAATCTAAAATAAATAAAAAAATCATCATGGTTTTCCATGATGATTTTTTATTTATAATTATTTTTGTTCTCTATTTAGTAAGTTGTAAACACCTGCTGCTAATGCTGATCCTGCAAATGGTGCAACTATAAATACCCAAACTTGTTTTAAAGCTTCTCCACCAAGTATAACTGCTGGTGCTAAGCTTCTTGCAGGGTTAACTGATGTTCCAGTTAATGGAATACCAATAATGTGTACAAATACTAATGTTAAACCAATAACAATTCCTGCAACTGAACCTTTCTTTTCATCAGATGTAACTCCTAAAATTGTATAAATAAATACAAATGTTAATATTATTTCAACTAAAATTGCTCCTGCCATATTTAAGTTAACAGCTGATAAAGAGTCAAATCCATTTGCTCCTAATGCTGAAACTCCTAACCCTGAACTAGATAGTATAGCATATAACAATCCAATTCCTGCAAATGCACCAACTATTTGTGCTACAACATATCCTATAAAATCTTTAAAACTCATTTTTTTGCTTAATAGCATTGCTAAAGATACTGCTGGATTTACGTGGCATCCTGAAATATTACCAATAACATATGCCATTGCAACAATAGATAGACCAAATGCCATAGCTATTGTAAGAACTCCAGCAAACCCAAGTTCCATTCCTGCAGTTGCTCCACCTGTTACAACTGCTGTTCCGCATCCAAATAGAACTAATACAGCTGTTCCGATAAATTCACATATAAATTTCTTCATGTGTATTCCTCCTTTTTATTAATATATGTATATTATATTTTTTAGCTGTAATAGTGTCAAGAAAATTTTATCGGTTATCGTATGGTTGATCTGTATTTGATTTATCTGAATGATTTGGAAATTCATTTTTCATAAGTGTAGCAATATTTCTAATGAGACTGTTAACATTAGATGAAATATTGTTTGAACTTAAAGAAGCATACATTTTTAAATATTTGTCTACTATCATTTTAGCTTTATCATCAGTTAATGTTTCATTAACTATAGGATCGTTTGAAATAATGCCAGCATTTACTTCTGTATTATAGTGTTTGTCAACCATAGAGTCATTTGATAAATCTATTAATGTATCCTTAAAATTAAAAGATGTTGCTGTTGTAGAAACTATTTTGTCAAATGATGCATAATTCTCTGTTATTTTAGTAGGGCAGTAGCACTTATCTTCTGCATCATATTCAGAATATGCAATTATACCAGCCTTATCGGCAAAATAGTCTGATCCAACTCCTTTGCCAGGTCCTACCAATAAAAATGATAATCTTTTTTGTATATCGCCTGATGAATAATTTTGTGTACAATATTCAAATATTTTATCATCATTTGAATTATAGAATTTTATACCTTCTAATCCTTTTGTCCTGATTATTAGAACACTTGATGAATCGGTTAAATTAATAATTTTTATTTTTATTTTTTTAACTTTTTTATCATACGAAGGCATTAACACATATTGTTGTTGAGATTGTGCATTTGTGATGGATGAATTGATACTGTTTATTTTTTCTTCAATTTCTTTAATTAAATCTAAATATAAATTAACGTTTAACATCCTTAACCTCCAACCGTTTACATAATAAAACAAGTATATCATTTTTTTGTCGAAAAATCAAGAATAATAAGGAAATGGTCGAATGGATAAATGAGATTGATAATTTTTCAAATCTGTAATATAATGTACTAGAGGATATGCGGGTATAATTTAGTGGTAGAATGCAATGCTTCCGACCTTGTCGCGCGAGTTCGATTCTCGC
>CAMUZZ010000011.1 GCA_947165355.1 uncultured Clostridium sp. | reverse complement strand
GCGTGTCCCGAATAACCTTCTATATATCTTACATTTGCATGTACCGAAACTTCTTCTCCAAAAATTTTTATTGTTTTTGCCCCATCAACTATCTTTCTTCCAAGGGTTCCTTGAGCCTGATATCCAACGAATAGAATTGTATTTTTAGGATTCCAAATATTGTGTTTTAAGTGATGTTTTATTCTACCAACTTCGCACATACCACTTGCCGAAATAATTATACAAGATTCATCACTTTCATTTAAAGCCTTTGATTCATCAACTGTTTGCGTAAAATGTAATCCTGGAAATTCAAGTGGATTGTCTCCTCTTTTAATTAATTCCTGCGTTTTTTCGTCAAACAGTTCCATGTTTTCTTTGAATACTTCAGTTGCAGAAATAGCAAGCGGGCTATCAACATAAACAGGCGTATGCATCAACTGCTCGTACTTTTGGTTGAATTCTGGGCTGTCTGCATCAGATTCCTTTATTTTGTTTAATTCAAATAAAATCTCTTGAGTTCTACCAACAGCAAACGAAGGTATAACAACTGTTCCACCTTTGCTTATTGTGTCTGTTACAATATCAATAAACTCTTCAGCTTTGTTATTACTGTTTATATGTAGTCTATTTCCATATGTTGACTCCATTATTAAGTAATCTGCTTCATCAATTACACTTGGTTCAGCAAGCAATGGTATGTCGTTGTTACCTAAGTCACCTGTAAAAACAATTTTCTTGTTTATTCCCTCTTCTCTTATCCACACTTCTATAATGCTAGATCCAAGCATGTGTCCAGCATCCCTAAATCTTACGTGAATGTCATCATCTAGTTCAATTATTTTATCGTAAGCAACACCTTTAAATAGCTCTAAAGATTTAACTGCTGTTTCGAAGTCGTAGATAGGTTCAAGCATTTTGTCACCCCTACGTGTTCTTTTTCTATTTTTCCATTCAGTTTCAGTTTCTTGTATGTGTCCACTGTCTGGAAGCATTATTGCGCATAAATCGCAAGTTGCATATGTTGCGTATATTTTATTTCTGTATCCTTCCTTATATAGCTTTGGAATTCTTCCAGAGTGATCTATGTGAGCATGAGTTAATAACATAAAATCTATATCGTTAACATCGTAAGGAAAAGGTTCTTCATTCTTAATTTCTTCCTTACTTAAACCTTGATATAATCCACAATCTACTAAGAATTTTCTTCCTGCTCCCTCAATTAAAAAGTTTGATCCTGTAACCGTTTTCGTAGCACCATAAAAGGTTATTTTCATTTGTACCTCCTAAATAAATAATTTTATTTTTTTACCTGTCTTTTTCGATATTTGTTCAAAATCGTCTTTACTCAAGTTTATAGTAATTTCGCTTTCAAATTCGTTTTCATCGTAATACTGTAACCTAAGTTTTTTATTATCGTAGCTAATTTTTACGTATAATTTGTTTAAATTAATTGTTTTAGTTATAAACATGTATTTAAGTATTAAATAGTTTATGTTGTAATCTGTAGAAAAACTTTCTATTACTTTAGCATCCGAAAGCTTAGAAATAATTTTAAATTGTACATTTCTTATATCTACTTCCAGCTCTTTTATGTCCTTTATACACAAATTTTCATCTATCGGTGTATAATTGTAATATCGTAATTCATGAACCAAATTTAATAACTCTTTTCTTAATTCAAATATTTCTATTTTTTTGTAAAAACAAGAAATTACTAATCTTTGCAAATCAATTATATTCTTGTAAATTACTTCGTTGTTAATATTTATTTCTGCTATGCTTTTTAACAAATTAAGTTCATATTGTAATTGTATTTTTCGTTTCTCGTATTCAAACGGATTTATTAAATCTGAATTTTTTTCAATTTGTTTTAGTTTTAAATTTTGTATTTTTACTAAGTACTCTCTATATGAATCCATATACTTATACTTTTCTTTAATTCCTGGACGCATGTACACTTTTTCCAGTTTTTTATCACTGCTTAATATGTTGCTAATTTTTGTAACTTCATTCATTATGTCATTATTTTTTTGTTTAATTCTATATATATACTTTGGTTTATCTTCTAGTAAAACTAGTATTTTTTCTTGCTTTTTAATATACTTTTGAAGTTCATTAAATCCATCTTTATTACTATTTACATATGCAAGTATACAACATTTATCCAGTTTATTCATTAAAGTTTCAGATTTTTTTTCTCCATAAATTTCTTGTAATTTATTTATTAAATCATCTCTAAAGCTTTTAGATTTTTTTATTTCTTCAAGATGTTTTCTTCCAATTAAAATAATTAAATTTTGGTATATTATATTTAATATTCTATCATTATTGTTTTCAATTGAACTTGTCCAAGACCATCCATTAAAATCTCTTATTATTTCTGCTGCATCTAGTACACGTCCTCTATTTAAAGTCGATAAAAAAGCCTTATTTAAAAACGATTTTATTTTTTCTGTACTGCCGTTATCAATACAATATAAGGCTTCTATTAACGGTATTTCATTTGGAAAAACTGTTATTTTTTTCTCTTTTTTATCGATAGTATATTCATTTTTTTTGCTTTTAGAATCTAGCTCTATAATGTTGCAATCTTCATTAATTATATTCGAAATTTCAGAAATTATTTCGTTTTTTTGTTTGACATCGTACTTTATTTTAGAGTAATCTTTGTATGATATATTTATTTTATAAAGTATATTTAGAATTAGGCTTTTTACTTCATCACTGAAATATTTTTTTTCAATTATTTCTTCAAAAAAAGTATCTTGATTACCTTTAGAAAATAAATTTTCCTTACTCCTCAAATTGTTTCTCTCCTTTACATGTCTTCTCCACTTTGCATTTTAAGTTCTTCCCATCTCTCTCTGCTCATTAAAACTTCTCTTGGTTTACTTCCCTTGTATCCAGAAATAATTCCTCTTTCCTCCATCTGATCAATTATTCTTCCTGCTCTTGCATATCCTACTTTAAACTTTCTTTGAATAAATGATGTTGAAGCTTGTCCTGTTTCAATTACAGTTTCAATTGCCTCTTCTAAGAATGGATCAGCCTCGTTATCATTTTCTTCAGCTTCTAGTAATTCTTTATCTGATTTATTGCTTTTTTCAATGGTATCCATGATATCTTCGCTATATTTAACTTCTCCAGCATTCATCTTAATAAAGCTAACAATTTTCTCAACCTCATCATCAGATACAAATGCGCCTTGAGCTCTCATTGGTTTTGATGAACCAGCAGGATAATATAACATATCACCTTTTCCTAATAGCTTTTCAGCTCCTGCGCTATCTAGTATTGTTCTTGAATCAACTTGTGAAGAAACAGCAAAAGCAATTCTTGAAGGTACATTTGCCTTTATTAAACCTGTAATAACATCAACCGATGGTCTTTGTGTTGCAATAACTAAGTGCATTCCAGCTGCTCTAGCTTTTTGAGCTAATCTACATATTGCCTCTTCAACTTCTTTTGCAGCAACCATCATTAAGTCTGCAAGCTCGTCTATAATTATTACAATTTGCGGTAACTTAGCATTTTCATTTTCTTCTTCAATAGCTTTATTATATCCTTTTAAATCTCTTACACCTTTGTTGGCAAATTTTAAATATCTATCATCCATTTCTTGAACAGCCCAAGCAAGAGCACCAGCTGCTTTTTTAGGATCTGTAACAACAGGAATTAATAAGTGTGGAATTCCATTGTACACAGACAATTCAACCACCTTAGGATCAACCATAACAAGTTTAACCTCGCTAGGCTTAGCATTATATATTATACTTGTAATTATTGTATTTATACAAACACTCTTACCAGATCCAGTAGAACCTGCAATAAGTACGTGTGGCATTTTAGCTATGTCTGCTACTATAGTTTTACCTGCAACATCTTTACCTAAAGCAACACTTAATTTCGATTTATTATCTTCAAATTCTGGACTTTCTATAACTTCTCTTAGGTGAACTGCCATTTTTTCAGAATTTGGAACCTCAATACCAACAGCTTGTTTACCAGGAATTGGAGCTTCAATTCTTATTGTTTCGGCAGCAAGATTTAAAGCAATATCATCAGCTAAATTAGCAATTTTACTTACTCTTGTTCCCTCTGCTGGTTTAAGTTCATATCTTGTAATAGTTGGACCAACAGAAACATTCTCAACTTTAGCAGAAACTCCAAAACTATACAAAGTTTTTTGCAATTTTGCTGCTGTATCTGCAAGCATTTTTGCACTTCCTTTGTTAGCTTTTTTAGGATTAGTTCCTAATAATTCTACAGGAGGATATTCATAATGTTCATCCTCAACAACTAATGCATGCTCAAGTTGAAGTACTTCTTTAGTTTTATCTTCTTTTTCAGCTTCTTCTTGTTTAAATAGATTTTTTTCTATATAACCTTCACTTTTGTGATTCTTGTTTTCTTCGCTTACTCCACTAATTGTAAGCTGTTCATCAACTTTAAGAGCTTCCATTTTACGCTCTTCTTTTTCACGTTCTCTACGCTCTCTTGCTGTTTCATGTACTACATTATCTTGTTTTTTGTTTGCAGCTTTTTCATCATCTTGTTCATCATCTTCATCACTATGTATTTTTTCAAATAAATTCGAAAGAAATTCTAATGGTTTTAACTTGAAAACAAAAACAATAACCACAATAGCTATTCCAATAACTATAATAAGCGCTGCAATAGGAGCAAACAACTTAACTATAGGAAACGTTAGAGCAGCACCTATAGCTCCTGCACCATTATCACTTTTAGCCGTTCCAATATAATATGCCCTGTCTAAAACCTCAGAAAATGAAACATTATATTCAAGTCTATTACCTAATATTTGAAATAATGTTGACATTATCATAAAACAAACAATTAAAATACCAGATGGAATAAGTTTGTGCTTTAAATCTTCTTTGCGTTTGCTTATCATATACAAAACCCAAACAAAAGGAATAATTGGAACCAATAATTTAAATCCTCCAAATAATCCACCTAACACCTCATTTAGCATATTACCCATGTACCCCGAGTTTCCATATACCAAAATAGCAAGTGTTATACCTACTATAATAAGTAATACAACAGCTATATCATCATTCAATTTAAAACCACTTTTTTTGCTTTGTCTTCTACGTTTTCTTGCCATCTAGCGTTTCCTCCATTCTATCAACTAAAAAAAGTAATCGGATACATAGAATTAATATAACTTCCGATTACTGATTCATTATTATTTAAGTTCACTACGATTATTTTGTATTATTTTTAAAGCATCTTGTAGAGCTACTTCTATTCCATTTAATACATTATCTGCATAATCTTTTGTACCTTTTGATATTTCTCTTGACATTTCGTTTGCAGTTTCAATAATCTCAGCCTTTTTCTCGTATGCTTTCTTTGTTATTTCATGCTCGTCAATCATAGATATAATTCTATTTTCTGCCTCTTTTACTATATCATCTGCTTCTTTTTGTGCTTCTACCAAAATTCTTTGTCTTTCTTCTTTTATCCATTTAGCTTGTTTTAATTCCTCTGGTAATTTAAGTCTTATTTCGCTAATTATTTCTAATACTTCATCTTTATCTATCATTGCCTTGTTTGAAAACGGCACATTTTTACTTTTTTCTAATATGTCTTCTATGTTTTCTAGTAATGTAAATATTTCCATTGTTTAACCCCTTTCAGTTAAGAATATAAGATTTGCTCTTCCGTATTTTCTAATGTCGTAAATATTTATATCCATATTTTTTAAACTCTCAATTTCTCTTTCTTTATCATCTGTTTCTACTATAATTATTCCATTTTCATTTAATAATTCATATTCTAGCACCTGGTTTATAGCATCTTTTGAAATATTTAAATTGTATGGTGGATCTAAAAAAATTATATCAAATTTTACATTTAAGTTTTTTAAATCAATTAAAGCTTTATCATATTCCTTGTTAATAACAATGGCATTGTCTTCTAATTTTGTTTTCTTAAGGTTACTATATACATATTTTATAGCATCATGTGATTTGTCACAAAAATATGCTTTTTTACATCCTCTACTTAGAAATTCAATTCCTATTGCACCACTTCCGGCAAACAAATCTAGAATAGTAGAATCAGGTATTCTATTGTTTATAATATTAAACAAAGATTCCTTAACTCTGTCTAGAGTTGGCCTAGTTAATGCACTATCTATTGAGTTTAACTTTGTACCTCTTGCACTACCGGCTGATAACTCTCATACAATTCTCCCACATTCCTTATGAATTCTTAGTACATTTTATATCTAAATATAGATATGTCAATATTTATAGCTAAAATGTCACATATATTTAATATTTTTGTAATATTTTACCAGAAACATATAAATTCTTTTGCACCTTATAAAACTTTAGTAAAATCTATTGTTTATATTTTTGAATTACAAAAATCAAAAACAGAGGCAATAAATCTATTCCCCTGTTTTTCTTTAGTTAAAATATATATTAATCTTTTTTTGTATCTTTTATTAATTCTAATTGAGAGATTAATAGTGATTCCATTTTTGCTCTAAATACATCTAATTGCTTATCTAGATCTTCAAGCTCTTTTTTCTTAATTACTATAGATTGAGAAAGTGTTTCAACAGATTGTCTTGCTGTTCCTTCTGCATCTTTTATAATTTGATTAGCTTGTTGTTTAGCATTATTTTTAACTTCGTCAGCAGCTGATTGAGCTATAACTAAAGTATTTTGAATGGTTGATTCCATTCCTCTGTAATGCTCTAATTCTTGTCTTAATGTTTCTACTTCTTTTGTTGTTGTAGATAGCTCTTTGCATTTCTTTTCTAATTCAACAGTTAATTGATCTAGAAAATCATCAACCTCTTCTACACTATATCCATTCCATCCGTTTAGAGAATTTTTTATTTTCAATATCTAAAGGTGTAATCATACTACTTCCCTCCTATATCCAAATTTATTCATTTGGAACATTGTTATTGTTTTTTAGCCAAGATACAGAAAGTTTATTTTTAATTTCTTCTCTTGCCATTTCTGTTGTTATATCATAATTAAATGGAGCTATTAAGAATATTGAATTTGATACTTTTTGCATATGTCCATCTAAAGCATGAACAGCTCCGCTAACTACGTCTATTATACGTCTAGCAACATCTTTGTTAACATATTCTAAATTTACTATTACTGATTTTTTCTCTTTTAATAAGTCACAAATACTTTCAGATTGTTCGAAGCTTGTTGGTTGAGAAATAACCATTTTCACTTGTTGAGCTTGTGGTAAACTTAATAACTTTGTATTACGTTTTCCCCATGTTTTTTTCTCTTCAACATTTTCTTCTTCTTGCTCGTAATCCTCGTACTCGTACTCATTTTCTTCTTTATCTTCAGTGGTATCCATACCAAATAAATCCCAAACTTTGTTCATTATAGCACCTGACATATAAATATAACCTCCTAAACTTAATACTTTTCCTTTGTATTAATTTTCATTAACTTGCATATAGTATCTAACTTTTTATTTGTGTTGTCAAGCATTTTACTTTGTTGTAATATAAACTTAATACTCTTGTAATATTTTTGTAATATTTATAATTCTATCTCATCATATACAGAAATAGATTTCTTGTATCTCAGTGTTGATGCATCATAGCCAAGTTTTTCTAATTCGGAATATGTGTAATTATCAACAATTGAATACTTGTCGTTTGACTTAAGTATTTTTACAAAAATTTGCTCCTTAAGTCCGCCCCTATTTCTTATTACATAAGCAACTTCACCATCATATTTTAGTGCTGCATTTGGTATTTTAAGACCCGAAGAGCTCCACCAAATAACATCAAATGATGATTTTCTAAATTGTATAAGCTGCGTAACATTGTTACTAACTTCAAGAACTAATAGCTCCTTTCCATCAGCCTGAGTTGCCTTGTAAATTATTTTAGCAGGAATTTCTTCAGTGCTTTGTAATCTTAATTTTAAAGACGAACCTGTTGCAGCATTTTTTGCTTCATCTGAATCTAAAACACAAGCAACATAACATTTGAAATTATTAATTATTTTGCCTTTATTTGCAGATCCAGCAATTATTTGGCCAGTTCTGATGTTTATTTTGTTAAGAAATTCTTCATTTAAATATGAAAAATCTCCTGTGTGAAATTCTTCTTCATACCCATCTACTCTGTATGATATTACTCCACTATTTTCAGCAGGAATATACTCTGAGTTGTTCTCTAAGCTTTTTTCGTATTCATTTCTTTCGTTAACAAGCTCTTTTAAAGTATCATTATCTGAATTTTCTGCTTTAATTTTTACTTTTTGTGTAAGATTCGAGTTTATATTGTTTTTTTCCTGTAATATAGTTTGAATACTATTTCTGTTATCGTGAACATTGTCTAGGCATTTATCTATTTGGTTGTTAATAAGCTTTATATCGGTTGAAAAATATGTATCATCTTCATTAATATTTTCTTGTATTTTAACGTCTATTTCCTCAATTTTTTTGTTTATTTCTTCCTCATTTTCTACAAAATAACGATATACATTTTCTCCCTTTGCAACTTTCTCTCCCTCAGATTTAATTGGAGCAATACCTCTATTTGCATCCTCAACTTCTATTAATGTTTCGTCCCTTATTATAAATCCTTCAGTAAACTCCTCTTTATATATTCTTCCCTTTTCAGCCACAAAAGTTTGAGTTGGCTTTTTAATAACATTTACAAGCAAAACTACTAAATACATTATAATTACGCTTGTTATTACAATAGACATTATTTTTATATACTTATTTTTATCCATACTATTCTTTTCTATCGTTCCTCACCCAATTTCTTTTAAAATAATTTCGGCATTTTTTTCGCTTCCATTAAGTGCATTTAACCACACTATATCTTTGTTTCTTCTAAACCAAGTAAGTTGTCTTTTAGCAAATCTTCTGCTTTCCATTTTTATTTTATCAATTGCCTCTTCTTTTGTACATTCATTATTTAAGTACTCTACTATTTCCTTATATCCTAACCCTTGAAGAGCTGTAGGCATAGTTTCGTACTTACTAATTAAATTCTTAACTTCTTCAATTAACCCATTTTCAACCATCAAATCTACTCTCTTGTTAATTCTGTCATAAAGAAGTTCTCTATCCATGTTTAGAGCAAACACTTTATAATTGTATTCAACTCCATTTTTTCTGGACTCCGCTTCTAGCTCTGTTTTTGTTTTTCCAGTTGAATTATATATTTCTAGAACTCTACAAATTCTTTTTTTATCGTTTACACTAATTTTTTTCATAGCTTCTTCGTCAATATTTTTAGCTAAATTATACACATATTCTAAACCTTTTTCATTAACAAGTTCCTCTAATTTAGCTCTATATTTTAAGTCTGTTTTGGTTTCATCATAATCAATTCCATATATTAATGAATCGACATATAAACCAGTTCCACCAACAACAATTGGATATTTACCCTCAGAAATAATTTCTTTAATTGCATCTGTAGCATCTTTTTTAAAGTTTGCCACACTATACCTTTGATCAGGACTAATGCAATCTAGAAGATAATGCTTTATTCCGCACATTTCTTCTTTAGTAGGTTTTGCGGTTCCAATATCCATATATTTATATATTTGCATAGAATCAGCGGAAATTATTTCTCCGTTTATTCTTTTTGCAAGCTCTATTGATAATGCTGTTTTGCCTGATGCTGTTGGTCCACATATAACAACTACATTTTTTTTCATTAAAATCTCTCCTATTACTGGAACTTCTTATCTATCTCTGATTTAGGAAATTTAACAGCAATTCCCTTACCTTCATCTGTTGTAAAAGGATTTTTTAAATTAAGTAATTTATGTATTAGTATATCTACTTCTTCAAAAGTATCAGCCTGTTTATCGTTTTCGGTTATTTTAGTAGCAACTGTTTTTAAAAATTGCTCTTCTATTTCTTGCTTAGCTGTTCTTGCCACTGTATTCATTTTGTTTATACACTCAAGGAATAAATCTTTAGTATCTAACTCAATGCATATTTCTGGAGCACCACTTATTCTTATTGTATTTTCACCAAATTCTTCAATATCAAATCCTGCTCTTGCAAAAATTGATGCATTATCCTTAAAAATATCCATCTGTTTTGTATTAAGTTCGATTATATCTGGCAATAGCATTTGTTGCGAATCAAAATTTCTGTTGTAGTAATAATTGTCTCTTAATTTTTCGTAAAGTATATATTCGTTTGCCAACTTCTGATTTATTAGGTATAGCTCATCTTCAACTTCTATTGCAATATATGATGAAAAAACAAAACCAATTATTTTGTATTTTACTTTGCTGTATACATTAGTATCTCTTAGTGTAGTTACCTGCTCAGCTTCGTTTATATTTATTGTTTCTACACCATCGCTTGGCTCTGCAGTTTCATTCTCTTTTTCCTCTTCATCTTTCTTATTTCTTGAAATACCAAATGTTTTTAAATACATTTCTTCAAAAGATTTATCAACTTCAGAGTTATCAGAATTTTCATTGTTTACAGTTTCTTGCGTTTTTGATTCACTTTCCTGATTATCATTTATGGTCTTATCTTCATCTTTATTTTCTATTTGAGCTTCTTGAACTTCGTTTTGATTATCACTTTGCTCTAACGCTTGTTCAATTGTCATTTCAGGTTTTAATGTTTTTTGTTCATCTTCTTCAATAGTCGCAATATCGTTTTCTGGTTTTATTTCAGCTGTTTCACCAGCTACTGCAGCTTGTCTAATTTTAGAGTTGTACAAATCTTCAATTAAATTGCCTGTTCCTTCAATAATATTTGTAAGTTTATTTTCAAATTCAAATCCTAAATCATCCTTATTGCTTGTGTTTTCCGTATTACTTTGAGGATTAATATCCTTATTTATTTCATCGCTATTTCCAAAAAAACTGTTTAACATTTTGTCCCTTTCATTGCCTTGTTTTGCCCCATTATCTCCAGATTTTTCATTTAGTGCCAAAGTATCTTTTATTGCATGATACAATAATTTGAAAACTTGGTTTTCATCTTGAAATCTTATTTCTAATTTAGCAGGATGAACATTTACATCAATTTTACGAGAATCAATTTCAACATTTAGTATTAAAAAACCATACTTTCCAGCTGGTAATTCGCTTTTAAAAGCTTGATCTGCAGCTGATGACAAAGTTTTATCCTTTACGTATCTTTTATTAACAAAGAATAATTGACTTGCTCTGTTTCCTTTTGCTATGCTTGGATTTCCTATACATCCAGTAACTTTCATATCTTCATACTTATAGTCTACATTAATAATATTCTCTGCTATTTCTTTTCCGTAAACACTATATACAACGTCTTTTATATTTCCGTTACCAGTTGTTTGAATTATATTTTTTCCTAAATTTACTAGCTTAATTGCTATATCTGGATTTACTAGTGCTAATCTTGTAACTGTATCTTCTATATATCCAAGCTCAGTAAAATCTTTTTTCAAAAATTTATATCTAACAGGTGTGTTATAGAATAAGTTTTCCACAACGATTGTTGTTCCTTTTGGACATCCCACAATTTCTTTACTTATAATATTTCCACCTTCAACAACTATTTGATAGCCAAGTTCGTTATCTTCTGTTTTTGAAGTCATTTCAACACGAGCAATAGCAGCTATACTTGCCAAAGCTTCACCTCTAAATCCCATAGATTTAACAAGCTCTAAATCTTTAGCACTTCTAATTTTACTGGTTGCATGTCTTTCAAATGCAATTTCCATATCGTCTGGCTCTATTCCTTTTCCGTTATCCGTAATTCTTATATATGAAATTCCACCATTTTTTATTTCTGCAGTTATACTTGTAGCCCCCGCATCTATAGAATTTTCAATTAATTCTTTAACAACAGATGCCGGCCTTTCTATTACCTCACCTGCAGCTATTTTATTTATAGTTAAGTCATCTAATAGCACAATGTTTCCCATATATATCAACCCTTTCTTGACTCAATTCGAATTATATCATTACTATCTAGCTTTTGTACATAGGATTTTTTAAATTTTTCGTAACAGATTTTTTAAGTTCGAATACTATATATCATACGAAAGATTTGAAAGGGGTGAATAAGAATGCCAGAAAATAGAAATTGTGGATGCGGTTTTGGCTTTGGTGATGACTGCACATGGATAATTCTTCTAATTCTTATACTATGTTGTTGCGGTGGTAACAGAGGATGTTGCTAAAAAAAGAGGAGATATAATCTCCCCTTTTCTGTTTTAGCTTACTATTATTCTTTAACAGTTCTACCTTTATAAACGCTCTTAACTTCATCTCTATATGCTTCAAGTAGAATATAATTCGTGCCATCAATCATATCAAGTCTAAATTCATAAGTTTTTTCATTAATATCCTCTATTGTTTTTTCTTCACCGTTATAATTGTAAATAATTTTTGTAATCTTATCATCATCACTAATGTTTACAACTATTTGTCCATTCTCTTTTACAACTCTTATTGAAGGTCCTTTAACACCTTTAATATCTTTTTCTATTCTTTCTTCGTTTCCAGCTCTATCTATTGCAATAATAGTAAGTTTGTTTTCTCCTTCAGGAACATCTATAGTAGCTGAAACAGTTTTTTCATCATCAGATAATCCAGTTACAGTATTCTCTTCTTCATCGTTCCATTTATACTTAATATATGACATTTTTAAATTATCTGTAGCTGTTATATCTATCTTTCCACTGTTTGCTTCAAGTTTTACTGTTGGTTTTGTTTTATCGTTAGCAACTGCCTCTTCCCAATTTTGTTCACTTGGCGTATTTGTTGCTCCTCCATTATTTTCCTCAGTTCCACTGCCAGATCCTCCATTTTCAGGTTGTCCAGCATTAGTATTATATGTAATTGTTATTGGTTCGTATTTTATAATATTTCCTTTTCCATCTAACACTTCAATATAAAGGTCGTTAGTACCATTTAATGCATTTATTTCAACAGTTGCCTCTGTTGTACCACCAAAATGCATTTCGGTTAACTTACCTTTTTTATTTTCCTCTAGTATTTTCCAATAATATTTTACTGTACTAATTCCATCGTTAGATTTTACATTTACCTTTGTAGTTTTATCTGCTCTATTTACTGTTATTTCAGGTAAATTAATTTGTGCACGATTATCTTTTAATTTTAAATAACCAAGAACTCCTTCTACAATAAAAACAATACCAAAAATAATAATGCAAACAGAGAAAAATTTAACAACTTTTTTTAATTGTTCTTTTGAATCATCTGCAGTTCGAAACATTAAAATTTGATTCATTTTATACTCCTTACCCCTTTATACTTTTTCGTAATTATATCATATACTAATTTTACAATAAATAAATAAAAATAGAAACCTTTTTTTCAATAGTTTCTATTTTTATTACAATTTATTTTTTATTGATCTATTTTAGCTACAATTACAGTCATATCATCTTTTTCTTTTCCGTAGTTATTGTCTATTGCTTCACTTATTAGTAGATCTGCTATTTGTTGAACGTCATCTGTTTGAAGTTCCTCTAAGAAATATTTTATCCATAGGTCTTTATGTAAGTATTCACCGTTTGACTCTAATATTCCATCGCTGCACATAACTATAATATCGCCATTTTGAATATCTTTATCATAAACAACAAGATCAATGTCTTCTACTATTCCTGTTGGAAGTGATATAGAATTAACAAGTTCAACTTCTTTATTTCTTTTTATGTATGTTGGACAAGCACCATTTTTTATAAATTCTATATTTCCTTTATATAAATCTAGAATTAGAGCATCTAGAGTAGCATACATGTCTTCACTCGAATTGGCAGATAAAGTAGAATTTATCATTTTTATTGATACATCTTTTTTGAAACCTGTTTTTAACATTTTTTCCAACATTTTTATTGCAATTTTGCTACTTTTTCTTGCTTCTGGTCCAGATCCCATACCATCACTAATTGCAAGTAAATATTTCCCATCATTTAATTTAGTTTGTATACTTGTATCACCTGAAACAGGTGAATCGTGCTTTTTAGATTTCGCAATCCCAACTTTTAAATTGAATAAATCTCCAGAAATAAATGTATAACCAGAATTTTCCTGTTCACCTATTTCTTTGTATTTTTTCTTTTCAAGAACAATTTTTTCTTGAAATACTTTTGTTAAAATTTTCTCAATTTTCTTTATATTTGTTTCGTCTAATCTTTCTTCTTCATTGCGATATAAAGTAATTATTTTTCTTCCAGAATCGCTGTCTTTAACGTTTATTTCACTAAATTCCAGACCTCTTTGTGATAGTACTTTTTTTACTAAATCTTTTTCCGATGTATATTTTGTGCTGTTATCCTCTTTTATGTCCTTTGCTAAATCTGATATAGCCTCTGAAACACCTTGTAATTGAGCAGACATATTTTTATTTTTTTCATCTAATTTTTTCTTTAAAACAATGTCCATTTTGCTTTTTTCGTAGGAATCATTTATTGTATCTATCATAGCTGAAATGTCATTTTCTACACTAGTATTTGTACCTTCAGAATCTACTCCTACTATATAATTGTTGTATTTTGCAAAAACAGCTATCAACAATTCTTTTGTTATTTTTTTGTTTTTGCTTAGATTCTTATATAAATCTTTAACTATATCGTTTGAATTTTTAATATCCTCGTACAAAATATTGTCTTTTATATCTTCAATATTGATTTTAAGAATTTTATCAAACTCTTCAAAGTTTTCTAAATTTTTCTTTTTATTTTCATCTTTTTTCTCTACAGTTGCAACTTCATCATAGCTTTTTGCAATTTCAGAAATAGTTTCCGACATATTACTTAGTTTGTTTACTGTTTCCTCACTACTGCTTAAAGTCTTTTTGTTTGTATCTGCAAGTAATGTTGCATCTGTAAATAAATCATCAATATAAACTTCTGCTTTCTTTGGAATTATAAGCAGTACAACTGAAGCAATTAGTATTTCTTGAAATACTATTATTGGCTCTATAACACCATTTGATACATAAGTTATAACAACATTTCCAACTATAAACCCTATTATTACACCAATTTTACCAAGCTTTCTAAGAATTCCTGCTAGCAATCCTGCAATTGCAAAAGCAGCAACAGTAATTGGATCCTCATTTCCTATAATTCCAAGAACAATTCCTATTGTAACGCCACCAGTTGTTCCAATTAAAATTCCACTTTTCCATCCAAGAATTAAAACAACCAATATGCATAAAATGTTTCTTAGAGAGTATCCTAGAATACGAATAGGATTTAAAGCTGAAATTGCAATGGCAATTAGAAGTCCAGCTCCCATTACCTCCTCAATAGAGAAAACACTTTTTTCACCATATTCGTATATTACATTAATAGCATTTGAGAATATTTTATAGAAAACATATGTTAGAATACATAGCATTACTGCCAACACTAAGTTTGCTATATTTATTGAAGTAAAAACCATAGGTAATACCTTAACAATAAAAATTGAAATAACTATATTTTTACCTAACTTTATTTTTTCATTCACATCAGCTTGCTTTTTTGCCTTTATTATAAATAAGGTTGCAAAAAATACTAAACTTGTTAAAAAATAACTTGCCGTTATATCTTTACCTAAGCCAAAGTAACTTCCAATAAGTGATGCAATATATACTACAGATATTGGAACTCCAGAGCTCGCTGCAGCTGCTAAAATTGCTAATGCAAATGGAGCAAGTCCAATGGTTATATCTCCTCCAAAACTAATCATTGAAACCATGAAAGATATTATATATATAACTATATTTTTAATTGAAAAAATTCTTCGAACCACTGAAGAAATATCTTCAGCTTTATATTTTACGTCCTTCGAATGAATTTTACTGTCTGAAAATTCACTTGCTATATTCTGAAACATCCTTTACCACCTCTTACCTTTAAATTTATGCATATATATTACACAAAGATAGTTAAAATATTTGTCGTTTTTGATACATAAATATTAAAAAGTTTTTTACATATTGTGATATATTATATCTTTTTACTTTATTATATTTTTTAATAACACAAATTCTGGCTTTTATTCTACCTCATAATCCCGTAAAAAACAATATTTAAGCAAAAAAATTATATATACAAATTCATTATTTTGCATATATTATATTAAACATTTATTGGAGGAAATTTTATGAATAATAATGCTGATATGACAAAACTAATGAATATTTTGTCCACAATGAAAAAGGAAGATTTAGAAAAAAGCATAAACCAACTAGATCGTTTGCTTGGCCCTAATGATAAGCAAAATATAATTAATACCCTAAAGAAAAATATGAATAAATAATTGGAGGTTTTTATGGATGAAGATACAAGTAATGTTTTTCAAAAATTGAATAGTATTCTAGAAAACCCTGAGATGTCTAACAATTTGAAAAATATACTGAATAATTTTTCTTCATCCAACAATCAAAATACTACTTGCCAAAAAGATGAATCTCAAAGTGAAGAAAATACATATAAAAATCAATCTTTTAACTCGCCAGGTCAACCAGATGAAAAAAATAAAAAAGAAAACAATTCCGAAAATAGCACAAAAAATCCATTTTCAGACATTGATATTAATACTATATTAAAAATTAAACAAATATTAGACTCAGTTAATAGTTCTGAAAATGATACTAGATCAAATTTACTTTTATCTCTAAAACCATATCTTGCAGATAACAAAAAAGAAAAGCTAAATCAATACATAAAATTCTTGCGCTTAGCTAAAGCAATAGAAATACTAAATCCAACTGGCGGTGATTTTCTAAAAAATGAATAACTATATTCCACCTTTTTTTATGAATAATTACAATATGCATCGTAATCGTATGCTACATCCTATTAAAAAATATAATAGTTTTAATTCTTCCATTAATTCTAAACCCAACCATACAATCAATGCAAAAGCTCCAATGTTTGAATTTAATGGCTTTAAGTTATATGAAGATGATCTTTTAATACTGTCTATTATTTACTTTTTGTATAAAGAAGAAGTACATGATAACTTACTTCTTGTGGCTTTATTTTCGCTTCTTTTTTAGAAAAAAGACGCTAGAAAATTATTTTTCTAGCGTTTGATTTTATTAATCCTCAAAGAAATATGCATCTACAACATCTTTTGCTACCTGAGCTGCATAAGATCCATGAGCACCATTTTCAATAATTACTACAACAGCTATTTCTGGATCATCGTATGGAGCAAAACCAACAAACCAAGCATGGGTTTTATCTCCAGCTTGTGCCGAACCAGTTTTACCTCCTACTTTTATAGCAGAATCTTTAAATGTAGAATATGCTGTTCCCCCAGTTTCGGTAGTAACATTCTTCATTCCCTCTAATACCACATTTAAATTTTCTTCTTGAAATATTCGTTCTTTAACATCTTCAGATTCATCAACTCCAAGAACACTATTAACATGTTCTTGTATTTCCTCTTTTGGAATTTCTTCACCATTTTGATTAATTACAGACTTAATTAAAGTTACATCAATTTGATGTCCACCATTTACGAGTGTGCTTATATATTTAGCCATTTGAATTGGAGTAACGTTGTTATAGCTCTGTCCTATGGATGCTGATAATGTTTCTCCTAAATACCAGTCTCTGTTTTCCTCTGCAGCTCTATCACTACTAGCAATATTTCCAGAAGATTCACCAATAAGTTCAATACCCGTTTTTCTACCTAATCCAAAATACTTTGAATATTCTGAAAGAGTGTTAATTCCAATTCTATTACCTACTTCATAAAAGAAATAATTACAAGATTGCTCTATAGCATTTGTTATATTTAATGGACCATGCCCAGACCTATACGTTGAATAGTACCAACAAACAGGCTTATGAGCATGCGGATATATTCCTGCACACGATATTGTTTCACTAGGTGATATCTTTCCTGTTTCTAATCCTGCCATTGCTGTAATCATTTTAAATGTTGATCCGGGAGCATACGCACCGCTTATTGCTCTGTTATATAAAGATTCCTTTTCTGTATACTCTTGATACTTTTCGTTACTTATTCCATCAGTAAATAATTGTGGTTCAAAATCTGGATAACTTGCTAATGCAATTATTTCTCCCGTTTTCGTATTCATAACTACCGCAGCACCACTTTGTGCATCACTTTTATCTGAATAACCTCCACTTGAAATTTTTTCTATATCTGCCTTTAATGACTCTTCTAATACAGACTGAATTTTTGAATCGATGGTAAGCTGCACATCGCATCCTACAACAGGCTCTTGAGTTATATACTCTCCTGTAATATTACCATTTACATCCATATCAATTTGTCTAATTCCATTTTCGCCTTTTAGATATTTTTCAAAAACGTACTGAATTCCTGTTTTGCCTATAATTGAATTTTCGTCATAACCATCTCCGGCATTTTTTAATTCATTTTCTGTTATTTTTCCACAATATCCAAGCACATGTGATGCAAGAGACCCATTATTGTACGTTACAATAGGTCTGTTCATTATATCAATACCAGAAAATTTACTGTTTTCTTCACTAAACTTTATTACAGAATCTTTAGAAATACCCTTTGCTATTTGCACAGGTCTTACATTACTATATCCATTTTGAGTTATTTCATATCTAATTGCCATTACCTTTCTAGCCAACTCAATATCATCAATGTTTATTTTATATTTTTCTTTTAAAGCATTAAAACATTGCTCTGCATCAGCGTTTTCATCTATATTATTATTCTTTTTAAATCTTGCGATATTATCTTGATTATCTGTAGAAAATCCATATGGATTTACAGTTAAAATAAGGTTGTCCCTATATTTATCGTCATTTTCCTCTAAAACTTCAATTATTCTTACTATGTTTTCATTTAATAATTGAGAATTTGATGTGGTTTTATACAAATATAAATCATATCCGGTGCTTGTAGTAACCAATTTCATACCATTAGCATCTAATATTTCTCCTCTATCAGCATAAATTTTGGTTTCCCTTGTTAGTCTTGCACTTGACATTGTTCTGTATTTTTCACCATTTATAATTTGTAGATTAAACAATTGTATAATAAGTATAATTCCAATTATAGAAACCGCAACAATCATCAGGTTATATCTTAAGTTCAATTTTCTGTTCCTATTGTTATCCAATTTTCCCTCCTACAATTAAAAATATCTTGGTGAAATATCCTTATTTTTAAATATATTTTCTGCATAACAGCCTAATCTATTTATAATTGGATATAAAATAATAATTAATAATACATTATATAATAGCTCAATTGATAAAATATACAGAAAAGATCCAATATTAAATTCAACAGAAAGCACTATCATATTGTATATATAGAACATAACTTCATAAAAAGATGTAGCAATAATTCCCATTACAATTATTGTCATTTTTCCTTCATCTTTGGAAAATTTTTTATCTAAGTAGCCTCCTGCAAATCCAACAATAAGTAGTAATATCGCAGAACCCCCAATCTTGTTTGAAAATAAAAAATCGGTATACAATCCAATAATAAAACCAGAAATTGCTCCACACTTTTCACCAGTGTATAAACCAATAAACAAAACTAATAGTACGAATAAATTTGGTTTTATCCCTGCTATTGTAAACCAGTCAAAAAAATTAACATGTAGAAAATACATAAAAAAATAAATAATAACTATGCCAACTATTATCATTATTTTTTTCAATGAAATCCCCTCCCATGTTAATCTTTTATTACCAATATATTATTTAAATTATTAAAATCTACCGCTGTTTCAACAAATACATATCTGTTGCTTTTGTTTTTTGTATTTACTATTTCTTTAACTTTTCCTATTGTAATATTTTTTGGATAAATTCCTCCAATTCCTGATGTTATTATTGTATCTCCTTCATTTATAACAACATCATTATCTATATATGTTCCTTTAATTCTATTATTAGAATCTAGAATACCTCTAGTAACCATACTTTTTTGCGTATTTTCGAATATAGCCCCAACTGCACTTGCTGTATCTATTATTGTTTGAACTTTAGAGCTTGTATCTTCTACAGATACTATATGGCCAACTAATCCATTTTCAGCTACAACAGTCATACCTTCTTCTACGCCATCTTTTTTGCCAACATTTATTACTACGTTTTTGCTGTAATTAGAATAGTCTTTTTGTATTACAAAACCTGGAATTGTACTATTATCTTTGTATTTAGCAGTTAAGTTTTCATACTCTTTTAAAGTTTTATTTTCTGCTTTTAAAGAATCTAGCTCCAACACTTTCTTCTTAAGCTCTTCATTTTCTTCTTTTATTCTTTGATTTTCTGATTTTAAATTGTCTAATGTATAAAAAGTATCATCATCTTTAAAAATTTTGCATTTTAAATTAACAAATCCTTCTTGTATAAACATTGCAGTTTTGGTAAACGGACTCACTATGTGACTCCACACATCGTTTTTAATGTTAGAAAATACTACTAATAACAATAGTAGCACGATGGTAATAATTATACCCACCTTACTTTTTTTACCATTCATATTTTTCACCTAAATTATCTTCTTTTTCTTGAATTTAAAACAACTGTCTTTAATTTATCAATATCTTGTAATGTCTTTCCACAGCCTTTAACAACACAGTCAAGTGGATCTTCTATTACGTATACAGGCATTCCTGTGTGATCTATTAATAATTTATCAAGGTTTTGAATTAAAGCTCCTCCTCCAGATAAAATAATTCCTTTTTCCATGATGTCTGATGATAATTCTGGCGGTGTTTTTTCTAGAGCTAGTTTAACTAAATCTACAATTTTTTGTATTGATTCACTCATTGCCTCTAAAACCTGAGAAGAATAAATTAGCACGTTTTTTGGAAGACCAGTAGCCAAATCTCTTCCCCTAATTTCCATCGACATATCTGTCATTAATGGTTTTGCGCATCCCAATGTTTTCTTAATTTCCTCAGCTGTTGTTTCGCCAATAGCCAAATTCATTTCTTTTTTAACATAGTTAACTATGTCTTCATCTAATTCATCTCCTGCTATTCTTAATGAGTAACTTACAACAATTCCACCAAGAGATATTACAGCAACTTCAGTTGTACCTCCACCTATATCAACAATTATATTTCCACTAGGCTCTGCAACATCCATGCTTGCTCCAATAGCAGCAGCCATTGGCTCTTCTATTAAATAAACTTCTTTAGCACCTGCTTGAAGTATAGACTCTTGAACTGCTCTTTCTTCAACTTCTGTAATTCCTGATGGTACCCCAACAACAACTCTAGGTCTTGATACATTGTATCTTCTGCAAACCTTTGTAAGCATATTTTTAAGCATTAACTGTGTGGCAGAAAAATCAGCAATAACACCATCTTTCAATGGTCTTACTGCATCAATATCTTCAGGAGTTCTACCAAGCATTTCTTTTGCCTCAAAACCAGTAGATATAATATTTCCTGTTTTTTTATCTATTGCCACAACAGATGGTTCTTTTAAAACAATTCCTTTTCCTTTCAGTGTTATTAGTACATTTGCTGTTCCTAAATCAATTCCTATATCGTTAGATACAAACTTAAAAAGTTTAAACATCACAGACTCCCCTTCTTTGAAAAAATACTGACATACTTTTCATCACCAACAACTATATGATCAATTAGTTGAATTCCTATAATTTTTGATGCTTTTTCTATTCTATTTGTTATTTCAAAATCTGCCAAACTTGGCTCTGGATCACCACTAGGATGATTATGTATTATTATAATTTTAGGAGCACCAGCCTTAATGGCCTCCATCAGAACATCTTTTGGCTCTAAAGAAGCAAAATTAGTTCCGCCAAACGATACATCTACTATTTTTATAATAATATTTTTTGTGTTTAATAATACAAGCTTCACTATTTCTCTTTTTTCATATTTCAGCTCGTCTATAAACATTCCAGCTATATCTTTTGTATTTTTTATTTGAATTTTTGAGTCATTAATTGGTCTAGACATTCGTTTTGCAAGCTCGCACATTGCCTTAAGTTGTATTGCTTTAACTTTTCCAATTCCCTGTATGCTTGTAAATTCATCTATAGATAAATCTTGAAGTTCTCGTAAATTATTGTTTATTTTTTTTAACAACTTGTTTGAAATATCTATAGCTGTATATTCTTTTGTTCCATTCTTAATTATTATTGACAATAACTCAGAATTTGATAACATTTTTTCGCCATATAATTCTAACTTTTCATATGGTCTTTCTGTAGCTGGGAGCTCCTTAATTTTTACTGACATAAAAAGCCTTTCTGCCCCCTAAAAAACCCCATAATTATATTTTTCTGTATATAAATATTGCAAGTATCATTCCAAGAATACTCGAAATATTAAGTTTTATAAGTAGTGATACCGAAAATTTAATTACACTTAAATCTAATGTTAATGGATCTCTTAATCCAAATTCTTGTCCATATCCAAGCCACCATAGTGCAGACGATCTTCCAGCTAATTCACCAATCAATCCTCCTACAACTATTCCTGCTAAAATTAATACAATTAAAATCCATATATTTTTATCTCTTGTAGCCATAATTTTCCTCCTTATAAAACCATTCAAAATCACAGATATTATACTCTTTAATTTGCATTATTTCAATGATTTTGAGCTGTATTTTTCAACAATTTATTCACATTTAGTTATATATTATTAGCTTTTTATAAATCTGGGTAACCAGAGTTTCCAATATTTGATGTTCTTTCTGCTTTCTCTTTATTATATCTATCTTCAAAATCTTCTTGTATTCCGGGTGTTCCATTTTTAGATGGAGCAGAAAGCTTTCTTTTATCGTATGTTTGTATATAATCTGTGTCAATAATTACATAGTCACCCTTTCTTAAAACATCTTCTTTTGGTAGTTCACCAATCATTCCGGTTGCTTCACCAACCGGTCTAATATTTTTCTTTTTTCCATCAATGTCCATAAAAATTAAATTCGATCTATTTGCTTTTCTCAATTTACCAACATTTTCAGGCTTAATGTCGTACCATACCAAATCACTATCTCTTAATTCAGAATAAATTTGGTATAAGATTTCATAAACATCATCGTTGTCCATTTTTTTGAACCAGTTTTTATCTACCAAGTTCTGTACCTCTATATACTTGTTGCTTAGGCTACCTATAATTCTTCCTCTTAGTAATGGCTGAAGAATTCTTCGATGATTTGGAATATTCAAATCTTCTCTTTGAGCACCAAGTTTTAATACATAATTACCAACCTGATATACATTACAATAGCCACCATCACCTATTTTTTTAAAATCCTCTATTGATGTTCGATTGTTATTATCAGTAGTGTTTTCGTTTGTAGCATCTACTAATTCATTAATAATAGTTCCAACAATAACGGCCATCATTTTGTCACCTTTAGCAAGTTTTATAGCAGCTAAATCAACACCATCAAAAGACCCAAATAGCTCTTCACACATTTCTTTTGCATCACTTATTGAAGAATTTCTATTCAAAGGAAATTTAGTAAGAAAATCTATTTTTTTATCAGCCATTTTCTTTATTTCGCTTTTAAACTTCTTCATTTTTTCAAAATGATGGTATTTATATCCTTCATTGTAGTATTGCGTATTTAATACAGTATCTATATTATCAGCAAGAGCTTTGTCGATGCTAGTAATATGCGGATCTTTATCACTTAAATTATTAATTCTATTGTGAATTAAACTCATAACATCTGGTAGATGATAACCTGAATCGTGAATTATTGTACTAGCATTATCAGAAATAAGATCTATTATTTCTTTTTTACCAACACCTTTCTCTTCGAGAGCATGTATAATACGCTCATACGCAAGTGGTCCTCCGGTATTATTTTTAGTAAAAAATTTTGCCGCATTTTCCTTAACATCATATTCATTCAACATTTGAATTAGCTGATATCTATCTGAAATCTTAGAAACAACTAATTCAAAGTTTGAAAAAATTAGCTCTCTGCCGCCAGGTAATTCTTTACTAATTTTAACCAAAACAGAAGAAGGTATAATATTGTTAGACATAACAAATTTTTGAAAATTATTAAAGAAATACTTTTTAAATTCTTCTTCTCGTTTAGCCAATTCGATAGTATAACTATCAATTATAAATTCTTCATTTGTTTCATCGTAATCCATACAAACTAAATTCCCTTCTGGATTTTATTTTTAAGCTATATTACGAAGCATTGTTTTGTGCAAGTTTCATTGAAAGCAGCTTACTTATACCATTTTCTTCCATGGTTACACCATAAACAGTATCTGCAACTTCCATTGTTCCTTTTCTATGTGTAATAACCAAGAACTGTGTATCATCACTAAATTTTCTTAAATACTCTGCATATCTGTATACGTTAACATCATCAAGTGCTGCCTCAATTTCATCTAGTATACAGAATGGAGCAGGATTTGTTCTTAAAATTGCAAACAACAATGCAATTGCAGTAAATGCTCTTTCTCCACCTGAAAGAAGTAGCATATTTTGCAATTTCTTACCAGTTGGTTGTGCTTTTATATCAATTCCACATTCAAGTATATTGTCCTCATCTTCTAAGATAAGTTCTGCTTTTCCTCCGCCAAACAATTCAATAAATACCTCATTAAAGTATTTATTTATTAACTTGAATTTTTCAGAAAATTGTTTCTTCATTGTATCAGTCATTTCAGAAATCATTTTTTTAAGCTTACTAATTGTGTCTTCTAAGTCTAATCTTTGCTCACACATAAAATCGTATCTCTCTTTGGTATTCTTGTACTCTTCTATCGAATCAATATTTATACTTCCAAGATCTTTAATTTCAGTTCTTATTGTATTAACTTCTTTTTGCGTTGCTTGTACATTTTCAACTTTTTTGTATTCCGTTACGTTATTTGGAGTAAGCTCATACTCTTCCCATAAATTGTTAATTACAACATCTATGTCTTGCTCAATTTTTGATTTTTTAACATCTGTTTTAACTAAGTTTTCTTTAAGAATTTCTAGTGAATTAAACTGATCTGTTATGTCTTTTTCAATTTTTTCTGCTTCTGCATTTTTGTTCGTTCTCTCATTTTTTAGCTCTTCTATTTTTTCACTGCTCGTTGAAACGCTTTCTTTTATCTTAGCTATCTCTTTATCATATTTATCCAAATCTTTTTTAAGTTGAGTATCTTCACTGCTTAAACTCTTAATTTGACTATTCTTTGCATCTATGCTCTTTTTGTAGTTATCTATATCTGTTTTTATACGATCTATCATTTCTTCAATTGATGATCCACTTTCATCGAAAGATGATACTGAAATTTTTAAGTTAGTAATATCTAAATTTAAATCATCTATTATTTTTTGATTATCGCTATTTTCTTTTGCAAACTTTTGAATTATGCTTCCTAGCTCTTCGTTCTCGGCTTCAATATCTTTTACTTCTTTTTGAAGATTAGCCTTATTTTTTGTTATTTTTTCCTTTTGTTCATTAATATTTTTCTCTTCATTTCTTAATTTTTGAAGCTCATTTTCAAATCTAGCAACAGCCTCTTCAATAGAAACCATTTTTTGTTTTTCGGTAGCATATGTAATATTAAATTCTTGCAATTTTTCTTCTAGCTTGTTTGATTCTTCAATGAAATCTGAAATAGATTTTTCATAATTATCTTTTTCTTTTTGCACTTTCTCAAGCTTAGCTGTTAATTGTTTTACTTCAGCTTTAAGCGAATCAATTTCTCTTCCTCTACCTAGTAAACTTGCAGTTTTTTGAGTAATAGATCCTCCTGTAATTGCACCAGAAGCATTTATAATATCTCCCTTAACAGTTATTATTCTAAATGCATATTTGTTCTCTTTTGCAAGAGCAATTCCAGTGTCCATATTGTCTACAACAACTGTTCTACCTAACAAATTATAAACAATTTGTTCATACTTTTTATCGTACTTAACTAAATCTGCTGCAATTCCAATTAATCCAGGATATTTTCCCTTTATTTTATCAACTTTATTTCCTCTAACTGATGTAATTGGTAAAAATGATGCTCTTCCTAAATTATTTGTCCTTAAATGATTAACTAACTTCTTTGCAGTATTTTCATCGTCAGTAACAATGTTTTGTGTAGCAGCACCTAATGCCATTTCAATTGCAGTTTCATACTCTTTGTCTACAGAAACTAAATTGGCTAAAATACCATGAACTCCCTTGTTTAAATCCACATTCTTTTCACAATCTTGCAATAACGATTTAACAGATTTAACATATCCATCTTTTTCTTTTTCAGTTTCAATTAAAAACTTACATCTAGAATCTTTAATTCTAAGATCATATGTAATCTGTTCAATCTCAGTATCGTACTTCTTTATTTTATCTTCTATTTCAGCTTTTTTAGTATTTTTTTCTTCAATTTCTTTAAGTATACTATTCTTTTGCTTTTCAATTGAACTAAAATTGTTAGACATTTCTTGTTTTTTATTTCTAGACATATCTAATCCAGAAATTGCATCTGAAATCTCGTCTTTTATATCTTTTAATCGTTTTTCTAAATTTGCAAAATTAGCATCAAGAGAACTTATTTCTATATTTTTTTCATATTTTGCATCTGTATTTTTTTCAACAATTTGTTTTTTACTTTCAATCTCTAATTCTTGTGTAGATAGTGTACCTGTTATCTTTTTTAGCTCTTCTTCTTTTGCTTGTAACTCTTCTGCAAACTTAGATCTATTAGATAATAAATCTTCCTTTTTTTGATTCTTTGTATTTATTTCATCTTCTAAGCTTTTTATTTTTTCTTCGCAATCTAAAATTTCACTTTTAAAACGTTCACTGTTTTCTTTGTTATGAGCTATTTTTTCGTTAGCAATTGCAATCTCAGAATTAATTTTTTCAATTTGATTTGAACTTTCAAACCCAATATTTTGATACTTTTCAATTTCTTCAATTAAACTATCTATTTTATTTTTTATTTCAATTTTCTGAGCTTGTAGTTTGCTTAATTTTTCTTCTTCATCATTCTTTTGATTTTCAACTACTTCTAAATCTTCTACTATTTTAGATAGCTTTTCTTTGTATGAATCTATATTATGCATAAATAAGCCAACTTCAATATCCTTTAGCTTACCATGTAATTCTAAATATTTTTTTGCCTTTTCAGATTGAATACGAAGTGGATCTAAACCAGCTTCTATTTCCGACAGTATATCGTTAATTCTAAGTAAATTTAACTTTGTTTGCTCTAATTTTTTCTCAGATTCAGACTTTCTAGTTCTATATTTTACAATTCCTGCGGCCTCTTCAAATATATGTCTTCTGTCCTCAGATTTATTACTTAAAATTTCATCTATTTTACCTTGCCCAATAATTGAATAGCCATCTCTACCAATTCCTGTGTCCATAAAAAGTTCAAGTATATCCTTTAATCTGCATGGTGTTTTATTTATAAAATATCCTGTTTCTCCGCTTCTATATATTCTTCTTGTAACAATAACCTCATCAAACTCAATAGGTAATTCTTTAGATGAATTATCTATAACAATAGATGCTTCCGCAAAACCCAAAGATTTACGATTTTGAGTACCTGAGAAAATAATATCCTCAGATTTACTACCTCTAAGTGATTTTATACTTTGCTCTCCAAGAACCCATCTAATACTATCTGATATATTACTTTTTCCCGAACCATTTGGTCCTATAACAGCAGTAATACCTGGTTTGAACTCTAAAACAGTTTTATCTGCAAATGATTTAAATCCTTGTAATTCTAGTCTTTTAAGGTACATTTTTTCACCATTCCTTTGCGATTTATTTTATTTTATCTATCTGTATTTTGTATCATTTTTTCTAAATAAAAAAGTGCATATTCATGCATAAATTTACTATTTTATAATATATTAAAACCTATAATTAATCAAGTGAATTTTTTGTGAGTATTTTAAAGGAAAAAAAATACACCTATCAAAACTTGATAAGTGTATTTTGATGTTATATATTCTCTAAGAAATATTCGTCAATCATTTGTAGAAGTTCTTTTTTAACTTCGTTAATGCTCTTACCTTCAATTTGGGCTCCTGCTAAGGTAATGTGACCTCCACCACCCATTTTTTCTAGTATTACTTGAACATTAATATCACCAATAGATCTACCACTAATACAAACTTTCTCGCCGCTAATTCCAAGAACAAATGAAGCATTAATATCTCCAATTGTTAGTAAGGTATCGGCTGCTTTTGCACATATAATATTTGCATTTTCATTTTTATTTTCGTATGTAGCAATAGCAATACTGTTGTATACAACTTCGGCTCCAGCAACAATCTCTGAAATTGTATTATATGTTTCTAAATCGCTTTGGAACCATTTCTTAACTTTTATAATGTCAACACCGCATCTACGTAAGTAAGCTGCAGCCTCAAATGTTCTAACACCTGTTTTAAATGTAAAGTTCTTTGTATCCATCATAATTCCAGCATACAAAGCTTGAGCTTCTATATCTGTTAATTTAATATCATTTTTTGAATATACAATTAACTCTGTTACAAGCTCACTCGCAGATGATGCATATACTTCAGAGAACGATAGAATAGGATTTTCAATATAATCCATACTCATTCTATGGTGATCGATAACAGCAATTTTCTTTGTTTTTTCTAATAACTCTGGTACCTCAACATAGTTTTTTCTCATAGTATCAACAACTATAACTAAACTGTTTGGAGTTACCATTTTCAAAGCTTTATCCTTACTAATTATTACGTCATCATACATGCTTTCTTCTTTTAAGGCTTCAATAAATTTATATAAACTCATTCCATTTGTTTCGTTAACAATGTAAGCATCTTTACCTAACGTTTTTGCTATTCTGTACACACCAAGTGAAGATCCAATAGAATCTATATCTCCGTTGCTATGTCCCATTATTAATATGTTTTCAGAATCAAGCATCACTTCTTCTAGAGCTTGCGCAACACTTCTTGCCTTAACCTTTGTTCTCTTTTCAAGCTCCTCTGTTCTTCCACCAAAGAATGTATAATTTCCATCTGCTCTAACAACAACCTGGTCTCCACCACGTCCTAATGCAATATCAATTCCTTCTTTTGCATTTTTGTATTTTTGTAAATTATTATCTCCATCACAAGAAATTGATATACTTAGTGTAGCTTGAACCTTTTCTGGCATATTAATTCCTTTTATTGTATCAAGTATTGAGAATTTACCTTCTTCAAGAGCATCTATATCTTTCTTTTCACAAACTAAAACAAAAGTATCTCTTTCAACTTTTATTATAATTCCTTTGAATTCGTTAGCCCAATCATAGATATTTTTCTCAATTTTAGCTATTATTTGGCTTTGATCCTCTTCGTCAATTCTTTGCATAGTTTCTTCGTAATTGTCTATTTTTATAATACCAACACATAGTTTTGAATTGTTATACTCTTCTTGAAAATACTCTTTTTCTGTCTCATCCAAGAAATATAGTGTTAGCATATAATCATTGCTAGCGTTATCATTGCTTGTTTTTTCATTCTTTGCTTTCTCTCCGCTAGATTTTTCATTCTTTTTGTTAATTAACTTTAAGTATTCACCATATATTTTGTACTTTTTCTTTTCAATTAAAACATCGGTAATAATTTTGTTATTTTTAACTTTTTCATTATTCTCTATTTCTAAATGTATTTCTTTAAGTATTTGAGATAAGTATTTGTTTATATTTACATCGCTAAACTCTTGAACAAATTTTGCATTTTTCCATATTATGTTTCCGTTTGTTTCTGCCATAAGTAATGGAAATGGTGAATTAATAAGAGTTCTCTTTGATGCTTTATCAACGTTAAAGTTAAGCTCTTTTATATGCTCTGAAAGTTCTGCTTTTCTTTTATTATATGTCCATAGAGCATACACAAATATTGCAATATATATTAGAATTGCTGGAATAATACACACTGGTTTTATTACACATATTATTACTAATAGTATTGCAATTATTACCAAATAAATTTTAGTTTTTGATACTAAAATATCAGAAAACTTAGAATTATTATTCGACATACTATAGTCCTCTTTTCTTCCTTTTTACACTCAATATTTTAAAATATTACTCATCATTTGTCAAATTGCTCTCCTTGCCTATTTTCGCCTTTTTCTCTTTCTTTTTATAATTGTACTCAATTAAATCTTCAATTATCAATTTAATTACTGCAGCAACAGGTACTGCTAAAAACATACCAAGTATTCCAAAGTATGCTCCTCCAATTGTAACAGAGAATATTACAAGTAATGGACTCATCTTTAAAGAATCTCCTACAATTTTTGGATTAATTATATTTGCGTCAACTTGTTGTAAAATAATTACAACTATACCCATCTCAATTGCTTTAGATAAACCACCTGTTAGTATAGTAACTAATATAGATACTGCAACTGCTATTATTGCACCAAAATAAGGTATCATGTTAAATAAACCTATGAATATACCTAAAAGTACAGCATATTTAACATTCATAATTGACATTGCTACAGATGCAAGAATTGCAACTACAATTGCATCAACAAATTGACTAGCTAAAAATCTACCAAATATTTCATTTGTGTGTCTGAAATATTTTCTTGCATTTTCAAATGTTTCTTTTGAAAAGCTAGATTCTATTAATCTTCTAAAGAAACTAACTATTTGCTTTCTTTCTAGCAATAAGTATACAGAAACTATAAGCGATACAAATATATCAAATATACCCGATGCAAAACTAATTACACCTTGTGCATACTGCGTTATTCTAGCAATACTAATATATTCTTCTATGTTTATGTTGCTTATGTTATTAATAATACTCATAACTTGATCACTATTAAGTATTGAATTCTCTGGTAACGACATAAACGTATTTTTTATATTAATATAGTAATTCTGCAAGTTATTAATTAAATCTTGAAAACTGCTAATTACTACTGGTATTAAGAACCTAAATGTTACTACTGCTATAATAACAAAAAGAATATATACTATTAAAACACTTAAGCCTCTTGCCCTTTTTTTAGTGTATTTGAATCTCTTAAAAAAACCTTCTATACTTCTAGCGGGTATATACAAAATATATGCAATTATTATTCCCACTATAAATGGTGAAACAATAGATAGTAAGTTTGATACCCACGATTCTATAGAAGAAAATGAATCTAGTATTTTATATATTACGATTAGTGAAAATACTAGTGAGAACCAATACATCCACTTTGATAAATTTTTCCTCTCTCTCTTCATATTTCCTTTTTCCTTTCGTTTAATAAATACCATTTATATTATAACATATATTTGTAGATTTTTCCACTTTATGTATACATAGAGCTACTTTTGAGTTTTTTCAAGTAAAAAAATATTAATTACATTTTGTACATAAATATTTATTTTAATGCACAAAAAAAGGTAGAAATAAATTTCTACCTTTTTTATGTTGTCTTAATTTAAATTCTAGTACCATCCCTTGCTACAGAAAGCACCCCATGCATTTGATGGAGATCCGTATCTACCGTTAATATAGTCTAATCCCCAGTTAATTTGTACGTAACCGTTTGTATAGTAATCATCACCATATGGTGCCATCTTTGAAGCAGGTAAAGCTTGGGCTATACCGTGTGCTCCAGAGCTTCTGTTATGTGAATTTGGATTCCATCCACTCTCTCTGTACCATAATTTTACTAAACATTCGAAATCGTATTCTGACCATCCATATTCATAACATCTTTGCTCTGCATATGATTGGTACTCTGCTGTTGATCCGCTTGCTGCAGGAACTTCTGAACTTCTTGATGTTACTCTAATAACCTTCTTGTCCCTAATCTCTTTTATACAACTAATTGGTTCAGATATTACGTTTTCAGAAATTTTATTTCTTTCAACCTCTTCACCGTTTAAATATTTTACCTTATATGAAATCTCTTTTAATCCATCAACACCATTTTGAGTAATTACTTCTTCTTTTTTCTCTTCGCCTGTTGAAAGATCCTTAACTTCTGTTTCATACTCAATTGCTTCTTCTTCTTTAACGATTTTTTCTGTTACAACATTGTAATTTCCAAGTATTTCGTCAATTGAAACTTCCTCTGAAACAACCTCTTCTGTATTATTTAATTTCGTTGCATTTTTAGAAATTCTTATTGTATTATTGTCAGATATTTGTTCGTCTAAACCAGGTATTACTGTTTCTGTTGGTAATAAAATGATATGATTTTCATCTAGTATTTCAGAAATACTTGTTTTTGATGTTAATACATCTATTTCGTAACCATCAGATAAAATAATTTTAACGTTGTTTAGATTAGAACTTGCAGCCATAACTCCTATTCCTAAAAGGAATAATAGAATTATACTTATTGATATCACCTTTTTCAGGGATATCGACGCTTTATCATCTTTTTTCATATAAAAATTGTTCCCTCCTTCTTAAGCAACATTAATATTATAACACATAATGTATCATTTTGTCAAATTTAGGTATGATTTTTTTGATTATGTAAATTGATAGAATGTAGTGTTTATGTGCTTTTTCGGGCTTATATATTTATATTATTTTATTCACAAATTTTATTTTTATTCCTAATCTAGTCCAAAAACTTTTCTGGCATTATTATATGTTATTTTTGCTATTTCTTCAAGTTCAATTTCTTTAAAATCTGCTATTTTTTTTGCAACATCTATAACATGTCTAGAGTCATTTCTAGTGCCTCTATTAGGCTCTGGAGTTAGGTATGGACTATCTGTTTCAATTAAAATTTTATCAAGTGGAACCATTTCTACAATCTCTTTTGCATTTTTTGAATTTTTAAATGTAACAGGACCTGCAAAAGAAATGTAAAATCCTTTTTTTAATGCTGCGTTTATCAAGTCTTTATTGAAAGGACAGCAATGAAAAATTCCTGGTTTTACAAATTCTGTACTACTAATTATTTCAATTGTATCCATAATAGCATCCCTTGTATGAATTTGTATTGGTAAGTTTAGCTCATTTGCTATTTCAATTTGCTTTGAAAAGGCATATTTTTGTAAATCCTTGTTATCTGTATTCCAATAGTAATCTAATCCAATTTCTCCAACTGCAACAACTTTAGCGTTGCTCTTTGCTAAATTGTATATTTCTTTTATTTCTTCGTCTAATTCTTCTCTGATCTTAGGTAAATCGTTTGGCGAAATACCGGCAGTAGTGTACACAAAATTATATTTTCTTGCAATTTCAGCTCCAATTTTAGCTGATTCCACACTGTAAGCCGCACTAACTATTTTAGTTATACCGCTTTTGTAAGCCTCTTGAATAACAATATCTCTATCATCATTAAATTTTTCGTCATCATAATGCGCATGAGAATCAAAAAATTCCATTACTTCCTCCTATTCGAATACTGCAATAGCTGTTGCAATAGCGTATTCTTTTTCGTGTGATAAGCTAATATCAATAGTACAATCCACATTTTTTACACTAGCATGTGGTTTTCCCGATTTATCATTTAATACTTCAATGTCTCTCCATGAAATATCATATTTATTATCAATTTTGCTTGATATGGCTTTAAAAATTGCTTCTTTTGCCGCAAATCTTGCCGCATAAGAGCAAAACTTATTTTCTCCCTTTGAATTGCAGTATTCAATTTCTTTTTCTGTATATATTCTATTTAAAAACTTTTCTTTATGTTTCATATACATTTCTTTAATTCTTTCAGTACTTATTATATCATTACCAACATATAATAGCATTTTATTCACCAACTTTACACTTTTTTGTATGGAATTGGTCTTGTTTTTTCACACCTTTTCCATATTTTGTACATTATACAAAAAACGACCATAAGGTCGTTTTTTTCTTGGAGAAGGTATTTTTACTATGGGGTATAGCAAAAACGTATGTATTGGGGGTTTACGTCTATTATAATACCACCCTTCCTGCCAGAAGTGTGCACAAAGTTACTAAAAGATAAAAGCTGTTTTTGTGCAATATTTATATTAATCCCATCTGGCGAAGCCCTTCCTCGAGCTCGGGATCACAGAGACTTCCTCCCGGCAGGTAATCCCGATAGGAATGGTCAGGATCCAGGGCAAAGTGATGATGATTATCCTCGTAACGGACGGGAGTCATATAATCTCCGTAATTGGTGGTGAGAAGACCATCATAATCCACGGGAGCAGGAAAGATCCGGTCTTCGAAGGGGAGAGTGGTCCGGTTTTCC
>CAMUZZ010000010.1 GCA_947165355.1 uncultured Clostridium sp. | reverse complement strand
TGAATCGGTTAGTAAGTAGAAATAGCGGCCGAAGGCTGCTAGCGACGCGAACGAAGTGAGCTAGTGCTCTTGAGTATTCGAATCTAGCCAGTGAATCATACCTTCTTTTATTTTGATTGAATCGGTTAGTAAGTAGAAATAGCGGCCGAAGGCTGCTAGCGACGCGAACGAAGTGAGCTAGTGCTCTTGAGTATTCGAATCTAGCCAGTGAATCATACCTTCTTTTATTTTGATTGAATCGGTTAGTAAGTAGAAATAGCGGCCGAAGGCTGCTAGCGACGCGAACGAAAAACAATAACAAACACCTTAAAATCCGAGCTCATTAAATTAATAAATATATATTATTGATTTAATTAGACACTTAATATATACTTATAAGTAAGAATGGGGGAAGATACAAATGAAAGCTATAGTGTGTGAAATGTGTGGATCGAATGATTTGATAAAGATTGATGGTCAATATCAATGTCAACACTGTAAAACAAAATATACAGTAGATGAAGCAAGAAAATTATTGGTAGAAGGAAATATAAATGTAACAGGTACAGTTCAAATTGATAATTCAAATAATACTGAAACATTTGAAAAATTAGCTTTTAGAGCATACGAAAATCAACAATATGATCAAGCTTATGAATACTATAGTAAACTTTTAGAGATTGATGCGGATAATTGGCTTTATGTTTTCAGAAAAGGAGAATGCTCTTCTAGAATTTCATCTGTGGCGGACTTTAAAGTTGATAATATAGTTATAGCATGTAAGGAAGCGTTGAAATTAATAGATGAAAATACTCTAGAAGAAGACATAAAAGAAGTTCACTACAAAATGGCTACTGAAATAAATGATGTAGCGGTTTACTTTAGAAAAATGGCAGGAAGTAACTATAGTAAAAATTGGGAATTGCAATCTGCTGCTCCAGAGTATTGGGAAAGAGTAAAAAAATGCGTGGCCTGTGAAGAATATGCTTTAACATTGCTTAAAGAATATATACAAACGGAAAAGAGAGAATTTGAATTATATAAAACAATACTTAAAAACAGCATTTATTGGTATGTTGAAATATGTAAAATTCGTAGATATAAAAGCGGCGTTAATCAGTATGGACCGGTATATGCAAATATTTCATATAGAGATAGTTTAAGACCGCCAATTCTTGCAAAATATGATCAATATGTTCTTTTTTTAAGGCAGTATGATCCAACATATGTTGCACCACAAATAGTAAGAAAAGGTGAAGCGTGTTATGTTGCAACATGTGTATATGGTTCGTATGATTGTCCTGAGGTTTGGGTACTAAGAAGATATAGAGATTATGAGCTTTATAAAACTTGGTATGGAAAAGCTTTTGTAAAATTGTATTATGCAACAAGCCCAACAATTGTAAAGTTGTTTGGAAAAACAAAATGGTTTAATAAGGTATTTAAGAAAAAATTAGATAAGAAGGTTATGAAACTGAAAGCAAAGGGGTATACAGACATAAGATATTAAAAAGTAAAAAAGATAGTTCAACTTGAACTATCCTTTTTTTACCCATTTTTTAATAATAATCTATCTACAAAACCTGCAATATCTTCACATGAGTCATAACAGTTTTCTAGACAGTCATAAATTCTTGTCCATACCAATATTTCTATTGGATCTTTACAATTTGTAAATAATGTTTTTATAGAATTTTGATATAGAACATCACCTTTTTCTTCTAATATATTTATAGAAATAATTCTTTCTTGTATATCAGAATACCTTTTTTTATCTCGTAAAAATTCCAAAACTTGTTTCGCAGTTGCAGAACATTCTAAAAGCAAATCACAAAAATCTGTTATTTCAGGTCTAAGGTTTGATATATTTAAAATGTTTAAATTTATTGTAACTTCATCTATGTTATCAATTAAATTATCTATTTTATGGGTTAATGTAACGATGTCTTCTCTGTCAAATGGGGGAAGAAAATCTCGCATTAAGTAATTTAAAACATCATGATGACTTTGATCTGCATCTGATTCAAGTTTATGAATTTGTTTTGATATATTTGGTGTTTCTGAACTATTAAATTTTTTTACGAAATCGTTTAAAACCGTTGCTGCTTGTAAAGCATAATCAACGTTTTTTACAAAATATTCAAAATAGTTAAATTTTTCTTTTTTACCATTTAACAGTAATATTTTTTTTCTCATTTGTTAATATCCTTCCTAAAATTGTTTTAAGCAAAAAAATGTATGAAAAGTTTTGTAACTAGGTAGCCAAGTAAACCACATCCAGGAAATGTAAGAAACCAAGCAAGAAACATATTTTTTACTATGTCCCATCTTACATTAGACCATCTTTTAGATGCGCCAACTCCCATAATTGCTGTTGTTTTTGTATGAGTTGTGCTAACTGGCATTCCTGAAACACTTGAAATAAGCAAAGTTGTAGCACTAGCTAAGTCTGCTGCTGTTCCTTTATATGGCTCTAATTTTGTCATTTTTAAGCCTACAGTTTTTATTATTCTGTATCCTCCAATTGATGTACCAAGTGTCATTGTTAGTGAAATTAATATTGATAACCATATTGGTATTGTTATTATATCAGGTGACATTGTACCTTTTGATAGAAATAATGCCATTAAAAAAATTCCTATAAATTTTTGACCATCTTGAGCTCCATGCATAAATGCCATTGCCATGCTACTTACAATTTGTGTTGTTTTAAAAAATGGAGTGGTTTTTCGTCTATCAAACGGTTTAAATATTTGCTCTATTACTTTTGTAAGTACATATCCAAGAGAAAATCCAAATGCTGTTGAAAAAACAAGCCCTAAAAATATTTTTAACCAAGCATTACCATTTAATGCTGAAAAACTGTGCTGCAGTGCTATTGCTGCACCTGAAACTCCAGCAATTAAAGCATGACTTTCGCTTGTGGGAATTCCAAATATCCATGCCAAAACTGCCCAAACAACAATTGCAAATAAACCTGCACACAGAGCAATTAAGGAACTTGAATAATTGTTTCCAAAATCAACTAAATTGTAGATAGTTTGTGCAACTGTTGAACTAATTAGGGTCATTATTAGTACTCCAAGAAAATTAAAAACAGCTGCTAAAAGTATTGCTTTTTTTGGCGACAGTGATTTTGTAGAAACGCATGTTGCAATTGCATTTGGAGCATCGGTCCATCCATTAACCAAAACAACGCAAAGAAGTAGAACCGTTATAACTATAAATGTTGGATTACTAATAAAATTATTTATAAAACCAGTAAATGATAAATCCATTTATAAACCTCTTTTGTAAAAACATAATTCTAAAAATATTATATAGCAAAAAAAAATAGTATTCAATGAAATAAGTAACTAAATAAATATAAAATTATAAATTTTTTAAAAATTTTTTTAGTATTGTATTGCTTGAAAATATCATGAATATGCTAATTTGGTGTTGATTTTATGTTAATAATGATATAAAATAATTACATTATTACAGGGAGGTAGTTTTATGGTTAATAGGTCTGAAACTAGAAAAATTGAAGTTGCAGGAGTTCAAATTGGTGGACAAAATAAAATTGTAATACAATCAATGGCTAATACAAAAACAAAAGATGTGGCAGCTACTGTAAATCAAATTCTAAAACTAGAGCAAGCAGGTTGTGAAATTATTAGAGTTGCTTGTTTAGATTTAGAGGATGCAAAAGCCATAAAAGAAATAAAAAAACAAATACATATTCCTATTGTTGCAGACATTCATTTTGATTATAAAATTGCTCTACAAGCAATTGAAAGTGGAGTAGATAAAATAAGAATTAATCCAGGAAACATTGGAAGTGAAGATAGGGTTAAAGCTGTAGTTGAAGCATGCAAAGCACGTAAAATTCCTATTAGAATAGGTGTTAATGCTGGTTCACTTGAAAAAGATTTGTTAGAAGCAAATGGTGGAAAGCCAACAGCAAAAGCAATGGTAGAAAGCGCTAGAAGACATATTGAAATACTAGAAAAATTAGACTTTTATGATATATGTCTTTCTTTGAAAGCATCAGATTTAGACTTATGTCTTGCTGCATACGAAGAGGCAAGTAATACATTTAATTATCCATTACATTTAGGAATAACAGAAGCGGGAACAGCTTTCAGTGGAACTATAAAGTCAAGCATTGGGCTAGGATATTTAATAAGAAAAGGTATAGGAGATACTATGAGAGTTTCTTTATCGGATGATCCTGTTGAAGAAGTTAAAGTTGCAAAAGAGATATTAAAAGACTGCAATTTATATAGTGGTTCGCCAACGTTAGTATCTTGTCCAACATGCGGAAGAACCCAAATTGATTTAATTCCAATAGCTAAAGAAATGGAAAAATTTTTACAAACTTTACATTCTAATATTACAGTTGCGGTAATGGGATGTGTTGTAAATGGACCAGGTGAAGCAAGAAATGCTGATATTGGAATAGCAGGTGGAATTGGAGAAGGCGTATTATTTAAAAAAGGAGAAATAATTAGAAAAATTCCAGAAGATAAATTATTAGAAGAACTTAAGGAAGAAGTATTAAAAATGGTGTAAAGGGGAAAGAATGAGAGTTCTTTTCTCACTTTTTATGTAATGGGTGTTTTAAGTTATAGAAAATGTTATGTTATAGAAACTTTCAATACACTTAAAAAAGAAAGGTCGGAAAATATGCAAAGATTAATGAGCTATATGAGGAAAGCAATAGACGAATTTAATATGATAGAAGATGGAGATAAAATTGCTGTTGCTCTTTCAGGTGGAAAAGATTCAACATCAATGCTAATGGGACTTAAAAATTTACAAAGATTTTATCCTAAAAAATTTGAAATTATAGGTCTTACAGTAAACCCTGGTTTTGATTTTTTTGATACATCGAATTTAAAAAAGATATGTAAAGATTTGGGTGTTGAGTTTGTTGAAGTTGAGTCTCATGCAAAAGAAATTGTTTTTGATATTAGACAAGAAAAAAATCCTTGTTCTTTATGTGCAAATTTAAGAAGAGGCATACTAAATAGTGTTGCAAAAGAGCATGGTTGCAATAAAATTGCTCTTGGTCATAATGAAGATGATGTACTAGAAACCTTTTTCTTAAATTTATTGTATGCTGGAAATATTAATACATTTGCTCCAGTTGGATATATGGATAGATCAGGTATGACATTGATAAGACCTTTGATTTATACTCCGGAAAAATATATTAGAGGTTTTGTTAAACGAAATAATATTCAACTTATGCCTAAGTGTTGTTCTATGGATGGTTTTTCGAAAAGGGAAGATATGAAGAATTTAATTAATGGTTTTCAAAAAGAAATTCCAAGCATTCATGCAAATTTATTGGGGGCAATAAAAAGAAGTAATATAAAGGGGTGGGAGACAAAATAATAGAACCCTAACAACTTACCTAAATAAGATGCTAGGGTTCCTAGTTAACCTCTTCCATAAAATCCTCCTTTACTATAGATTACTATTACCACATTACAACTAAATAAACCTAAAACGAATTTTTATAAAATTCTAAAATTTGTAATGGAATAGCTTAGAAGAGACAGCCCTGAGAGTAAACATCTTTACTCGTTCTGGCTTATATATATTATAGCACTTTGTTTACATAATTGCAAATATCAAAGTGCTGTTTTTGAATTATAAAAACAATATTTATTAGTTTTAATATTGTTTATACAATTGGAATTTTTAAATTTTGTTTCTCTGATAAATCCGAAGACTTTAAATTATTAACTTTTTTTATGTTATAAATAATATTTCTTATGTCTTCATCTTTATAGTATTGATTTTCTTCTTGTTCGTATGAAGCAATGCTCCATAGGGTATCGCCTTTATTTACAGTTATAGTTTTGTAGTTTTGTATTGTTTCTGATGATACAGTATTTTTTATATTAAACAAAATGCAGAATGCAATTACTGCTAACAATACTAATCTTTTTCTAAATTTCTTTTCATTTATAATTTTTCCTCTCATAATTTTTCCTCCTTCAATTACGAACATTTATTTGTTAAAGTAAGTATATACGAACAAAAGTTCTTTGTCAACACTTTTTTTAAAAAAATTTTAAGTACAAATAAAAAACGTATAAGTGTGGTATTTTTAAAATTTAATTGAATAATATATTGGGTTATGGTATATTTATTTTGAACTAGTAGCTATAAAAGGAGGATAATATATGGAGATTGAAAGAAAGTTTTATATAACTAACAGAGAAAAAGTAAATGAATTAATTCATGAATACAATCAAAGTAAAAAAACAATTATCCAAGATTATATTTATTCTGATATTTTTACAGCTATTCGAAAGAGAAAAATAGTAAATCAAGATACAATAAAATATGTATATACTATTAAAACTGGAAGAAAAGGTTATTCTGTTAATGAAATAGAAAACGAAATAACAGAAGAGCAATACAATTCGATTAATAAAGATTTAAATAGAAGAACTATAGAAAAAGATAGATATTGTATTCCGTATGAAAATAATTTAGTTATTGAACTTGATGTGTTTCATGGAGATTACGAGGGAGTTGTGTTTGCTGAAATAGAATTCGAAACGGAAGAGCAAGCAGTTAATGCTAAACTTCCTAATTGGTTTGGAACAGATATATCTGGAATGATAACGAATGGTATGATGTCAAAAAAACATATAGATATTGATGAGTTTATAAGAAATAAGATGGGGGAATAAAAGTGAAATTAGTAGTTCAAAGAGCAAAAAATGCCAGTGTAACAGTTGATAACGAAGTTGTTGGAAAAATTGATAATGGCTTTGTTGTTTTGCTGGGAGTAAAACAAGGTGATACCAAGGCTGAAGCAGATTACTTGGTAAAAAAATTAATTAATTTACGTATATTTATGGACGAAAATGAGAAAATGAATTTATCGATAAAAGACGTTGGAGGTAAATTGCTTATTATTTCTCAATTTACGTTATATGCAGATTGCAGTGGAGGAAATAGGCCTAGTTTTTTTGAATCTGCAAAACCAGAAATAGCAAATGAATTGTATGAGTATTTTTGTGATGAGTGTGCTAAAAGCGGAATTGAAGTACAGCATGGAATATTTGGTGCTAAAATGAAAGTGGAATTAATAAATGATGGTCCAGTAACTATTTTACTTGAAAAATAAACGAGTAGATAATATATGTTTTATAAAAAATTTAACTAAGGAGGAAATTATGGAAAAGAAGAGCGTAAAGAAAAGTGTTGGTAGCAAATCAAAAGTAGTGAGTTTAACTTCAAACAAAACGAGTGGAGATAAGGAAAAAGACGAGAATGTAAGAAAAAAGTTTTTACCAGTTGGGTCTGTTGTACTTTTAAAGAATGGTAGCAAAAAGTTAATGATTACAGGATTTTGTGTTGTAAATCCAAAAAATAAAAATAAAATGTGGGACTATTGTGGATGTTTATATCCAGAAGGAATTGTTTCTTCAAGCGAGATTTTTTTATTTGATCATAATCAAATAAAAACTATATATCACTTGGGTTATGAAAATGAAGAAGAAAAGAGATATAAAAGCGAACTTAAGGGGTATTTAAAGAGCAAAAAATCATAATATGCTGGGAGAAGAATTATGAGAATAGACACAGGATATTTTGAAGGTGAGTTTATTCAAGATTTGGACAAGATAATGAATGATTTATTAAAAATGAGAGATTCATTCACAACGGGAATACCATCCGATTTTGAATACAAAGATACATTGTATAGATTAGAAGATACGAGAAGTTCAGCAATGAACACCAAAAGAAAATTATTTGTATGTGCAGAAAATATAGTAGATGATTGGAACAAAGCTGAAAGAGATGCAATGCAAATTATGGATGACCTATCTTTTAAAGCATACCATATTACACCTTTTAAAGAAAAAACGCTGAAAGATGCAGATGAACTTGCAGATGATACGAAACAAATCAGAGAAGAAGCAGCACAATCAATTAAGGATGTAACTGCTGCTGAAATAGCAATTTACGATAAAAATTATAAAGAAGTTGATCAAGGTAATATTTTTGACATGTGGAGCTATGGTGCTAAAGATATTAAAAAGGCAACTGGTGCTAAGATAGATGGAATAAAGCAAACCGCAGCAAAAGCATGGAAAGAGACTAAACAGTCTTTTGTTCAGTTTGGTATGGATTCACTAAGTGTATTTAGTTCATTAAAAAACGGTGATTTTAAAGGTGCATGGAGAAATTTTAAAACTACAGTTAAGCATACTGGAGCGACATTTGTAAACAACTCACTTGCTGGTGTTGAGGGTGTTCTAGATTTTGGTGAAGGAATTTTAGACTTTAGTAAAATGGTATGGGCTGGTCAGGCAACACCTATTACTTTCTTGTATGATAAGGTAACAGGAAGTAATGTTACTGATAAAATGTGGGGATATACTATGAACTCAGTAGCTGATGATAGTGTAGGAGATGCATTTGATACATTTTATAAAACTGATGTAGGAATGGCTTTGGACAAGAATGCATATACAATGGGAAAGTCGGATAGTGCGGCACATGAAATGACGGTAGCACTAAGTGAAGCTGCGCCAACTGTTGTTTTAACAATTGTAACTGGAGGTACATATGCAGTACCTATAGGTCTTATGTCTGGTGCATCTGCTGCAGGAAAATATGCGGAAGCAGATTGGCAAAAAGATAGAGCAAACTCAATAGAAGGTATTGAGTATTTGTATAAAGAAGGAAAGATTGATCAGCAATACTATGATGCTGTTATGACAATAAATGGATATACAGATGAAGAATGGCAAGCAATAACTGCAGCACGTAATGAAGGAAAAATATCTCAAGAAGATTACGACGCATTAAATCAAGTTAGAAATATGCCAGAAGAATGGACTACAGCTGAAAATGCTATCAGAACCGTGTCTGCGGCAACTTTGGTTGGCGCAATTGATGCTGCAGCTGTTATTTCTGGTTCTAAATTGTCTCAATGGCAAGGAATAGGTGCTCAGGCGGTTGTTAATGAATCGGGTCAATACGTAAGGTCTATTGGGTCTACAAGTGTTTTTAATAGATTATTAAGTTCTGGAATTAAAGTATTTGACTATGCGGCTCTTGCCGAATTGTCTTCTATTACTAAAGCGGTTCCAGATTTAATCGCGGATGAAAACAAGGACGCGGTTAGCGTACTTGCACAAAGATCAGCTGATGGAAATGTTGCAGCCTTGATGGCAACTGGCCTTGGATCTATTTCTGAACTTAAGTTTATATTTGGATCTGGAACAGAGCTAAGACCTGGTGAATATATTCAAGAAAATGCAATGCCAAATACTAGTAAAACAGGCGTTGTAGAGGTTTTGAAGCCAGACGAGGTAATACTTCCAGAAGGATATGATTCTACAAATAGTTTTGTAGATGATATTATAGATGTTCAATTTTCGCCAGAAGACGGTGTTTGGAAAGTTTTATCTGGAGATAATGGCATTAAGTATTTAGATGCAGGAGCAGCAGAAGTTGCAGATTTTGCAGGAGTTCAATATCCACTGGCAACTCTTTCTGATACTGGATATCCACTTGCAGTTTTAGAAGGTAATGGGGCAAGTTCTTTATTGCCAAGCACACCTGGAGCTGGAAATACGGCGGCTTATCAAAACGTGGGAAATTATTCTTTTATGATAGATATACCAGGGTTACTAGCACAAGCGGAACATGCTAAATTTGTTGTTGGTGCTTTAAGCAATGCAGCAACAGTTGGAACAGGTAGCGGAGGAACGTTAGATTTATTAGGCATAAATGTAGGAGAATTTGGTGGAAGCTCTGAAATGCAACTGAGGGCTAATATAGGAAATGGAAATGTAACAACACAAACATTTAAAGATTTGTATTATTACAGTTACACAGATTCAAGTGGAAAAGTAATAAAAATAAAGCCGTTTAGCCAAGAATACTATGATGCGGTAGGTAATAATCTTAAGCTTCAAAAAGTGGCAAGCGACGAGTATTTTGCACTAAAACAAGCGCTACAAGCAAACAATCCTGCTGAAAATGCATCAAAAACAATTGAGATGTATACTAAAATATCAACCTTACCAAATATAGAAGATGTAGCGATATCTTATTATGTTGAGTATCCAAATGGAACAAAATTAGAAGTTACTCCATACAGTAGTGAGTATAACTATATGGTACAAAGCGGTGCAAAAATACAGGTATCTGCTAATGATAAGTATTATCAGATAGTTCAACGTTTGATGAATGACTGTAATATAACGTATGAGAAAGCAGCAAATTATCTTCAAAATTACTACTATAGAGATCAAATAGCAACTCCAAAGTCATCAATAAATACAAGCATCTCAAAGGTTGAAAAAGTTCAAATACCAAATGCAAATATGAGTGAGGCCGAAAAAGTTTTGGCACCTTATATGGAGCAATGTAATTCTGAATATACTAAAAGGATGATGATAAAAGGATTGGAAAATGGAACTATTAATTCAAATGGTGATTTAACAAAATATATTCAAAGATATAATGAAATAAGTGCCATTATTGAGGATAGATTAGAGTTTGCTGAATTAATTAAAAAATCACCATTTTGGGATCCTAAAGATGATTACAAATTAAGCCCTGAAAGAATAAGAAGTAAGTATGAAAAAATTAATATTGTGGATGAAGCAAAGTTAATGCAGATATATACAAATCTAGGAGGTAATCCAAATGGAGCAAAACCTGGTGGATTTTGGATTCGAAAATCAGATGATGTTTTCCTAATCATTGATGATAAAAATTTTGACAGTACACTAGAGCATGAAATTAATCACTCATTAGGACATCTGTATGATACTAATGATATAATGGGGCTTACGGGAATGAATGAGGCTCAAACAGAAAAGCTAGCTCACTATGATGGAACTGAATATCAGGGCTATGTTCAATTACCACAGTATGTACAAGAATTAGATGAAGTATTGCATTCAAAAGGGTATGGTGATGTAGCTGTTGTGTCTTATTTTGGTACAAATAAAGGATTGTATAGATCTGTAGTTGATTATGTTGCGGGTAAGAATGGGTATTATGATAGATTAACTCAACTATTTGAACAATATAGGAGTGAATTTGAAAATAATGGGTATGTTACACCTAAAATGTATGAAACAGGGGCTGAAATAGAGGCTATGATAAATGCATTAAGATAAAATATTTGCATGGAGGAAGTAATAATGGATAATAAAGAGTTTATAGAACAAATGATAGATGAATTTAAGAAAAAAGTTGCTGGGTTTGAAAAGGAAGAACAGTTGGTAGATGGTTTTTCAGAAGCAATTAATATAACATATGAAAGTTTGAACAGCAAAAAGAACCAAGATAATGGGTTTTATGCAGTAGACGATAACTTAATAAGAAAAGTTTTGGAATCATTTGCAAGTAGACACATGCAAATGGATGAAGAATGCTTATGCAGAGAATTTGTTAAAGATGAAGCATTTTCAAAAATTGCGAAAATTTCTAATAAAATTGGAGATATTGCAATAAGTGTTTCAAATGGAGAAAATTTTGATAAAAAAATTAATAGAGAGGAAATGGCTTCTAAATTTAATTCGTTACTAGAAAATGTTATGGATTATAACAGGCCACAAGCCGAAAAGCTCATTTCTGAGGCAATGCTTGATGCAGGGTATATAGAAAACCCTGAAATAGAGACTATTAGTTTAAGATTATCTCATATATTAAGACGTAAACAAGAAGAGGAAGAAATTGACTACTAAACGTAATGTTATTTAGGTAAGGTAGAGCTATAACAACATATAAACAATAATATTAAAAAGGACTACAAAATGTAGTCCTTTTTGTGTGCATTATCTCAAAAAAAATGAAATTAGGAATAAATCCTTTCCTGTGTTTTTCTTGTATCCTCCACTTCCAAGTAAAATAAAAGGTAATAAGGGGAGTCCAAATCCTAAGATAATAAAGCATGGTGCTGCAAAGGCAGCTTTTAATTCTATTGCAAAATATTTTGCAAATAAAGCGAGAAAAGATGCTCCTTTTATTTTATCTATGATGAAAGATACAAATAGTGCAAGTACATATATTCCATAAATAATTCCTGGCCAAAATAGTTTCTTTTCGTCAACAAACAGAAATGCAAGTACAAACAGGGAGCCTACTGGGTAGGGGAATGTTGGAGTTATTTCTTCATCTTTTGAAACACCGATTAGTAAGAGAAATATGAGGACTAAATAGATAATGATTGGGATTTCTGGGGTTATAAATCCAGTTGCATAAATGAGTACCAGAAGAGCCATAATCATAAGATAATCATCCTTTCTTAAATAAAATGTCGGAATTCTTATAAATATTTTGAGATGCACACTTGTAAAAGTTTATATATTTATTTTACATAAAACATTAAAACAGAACAATAAATTTGCTATAAAAAATAGTAATAGCATAATAATATGCTAGATTACATAAGTTTGACAGTTTGCTTTAGGTAGTATATAATAGATATATTAAATACTCTGAAGGGAGAGAGCAAAATGTGGTGGGGAATTTTTATTACAATACTCATCGTGGACGGAATACTTAGACTCTTCGGACGGCTCTTTTCACAAGTTCGTGGAGGAATAGAGCGGTGGATTGGATGGTGCATATCCAGAAAAAATCCAGATATGTCTGAGGAAACAGCAACAGTTATTGCAAGAGGTGTATTTGCATTGTTAATAATTGTGATAATTGTAGTTGAAGTAATTTCGTAATAAAAAAAGGGGGCGTATGCCTCCTTTTTTTGTTTATATTACATTTATTATATTTTTTCGTGAATTGTTCTATTTAATACATCTAATTGTTGTTCTTTTGTTAGTTTTACGAAGTTAACTGCATATCCTGAAACTCTTATTGTAAGCTGTGGATATTTTTCTGGGTGTTTCATTGCATCTTCAAGCAATGCTCTGTTAAATACATTTACATTAATATGATGTCCTGTTTGTATAAAGTAGCCATCTAGCATACTTACCAAGTTACTTACTTGAACGTCTCTTTCTGTTCCTAAAGTATTAGGGGTAATTGCAAATGTATAAGATATTCCATCTTCTGCGTAATCATATGGAAGTTTTGCAATTGTATTCATAACTGCTATAGCACCGTTTGTATCACGTCCTGATAGAGGATTAGCACCAGGTCCAAATGGAACTCCTGATTCTCTTCCGTCTGGAGTAGCTCCAGTTGCTTTTCCATAAACTACATTTGATGTTATTGTTAGTATAGAAAGTGTTGGTTTTGCATTTCTATATATAATGTGTTTTTGTAGCTTTCTTTCAAATTCTTTTACAATGTTAACAGCAATTGAATCAACTCTGTCATCATCATTTCCATATTTTGGATAGTCGCCTTCAACTTTATAGTCTATAGCTAAGCCATCTTTATTTCGTATAACTTTTACTTTAGCATATTTTATTGCAGATAGGGAATCGGCTACTATTGAAAGTCCTGCTATACCACATGCCATTGTTCTTATTATTGATTTATCATGTAGTGCAAATTCTAGTGCTTCGTATGAATATTTGTCATGCATGTAATGTATAGCGTTTAATGCTTTTATATATATTTTAGCAACGTATTCCATCATTTCGTCAAATTTTTGACAAACTTCGTCGTAGTCTAAATATTCTGAAGTAATTGGTATGGTTTTTGGTCCAACTTGTTTTCCAGACATTTCATCTTTTCCACCATTTATTGCATATAATAAGGTTTTAGCAAGGTTTGCCCTTGCACCAAAGAATTGCATTTGTTTACCAATTTTCATAGCTGAAACACAGCATGCTATTCCGTAGTCATCTCCTAAAGTTGATCTCATTAAGTCGTCGTTTTCGTATTGAATTGCGGATGTATCTATTGAAATTTTTGCGCAATAATCTTTAAATGTTCGAGGTAAATTTTTAGACCATAAAACTGTTAAGTTTGGTTCTGGAGCAGGGCCTAATGTTTGTAAAGTGTGTAGAACTCTAAATGAATTTTTTGTTACCATTGTTCTACCATCAACGCCCATACCGCCAATGCTTTCAGTTACCCAAACTGGATCACCACTAAATAGTTCGTTGTATTCAGGTGCTCTTAAAAATCTTACCATTCTAAGTTTCATAACAAAATGATCCATTAACTCTTGAGCTTGTTCTTCTGTTAAAGTACCATTTTTTATATCTCTTTCTATATATATATCTAGAAATGTAGAGGTTCTACCTAAACTCATTGCAGCACCATTTTGGTCTTTTACGGCACCTAAATATCCAAAGTATAACCATTGGATTGCTTCTTTTGCATTTGATGCAGGTTTTGAAATATCGCATTCATATTTTGCTGCCATCTTTTTTAAATCTTCTAAAGCTTGTATTTGATCGTACATTTCTTCACGTGCTCTAATAACATCGTAGGTAAATTCGTCTCTATCATATGTTTCAAGTTCACGTTTTTTAAATTCAATTAATTTATCGATACCGTATAATGCAATTCTTCTATAGTCACCTATAATTCTTCCACGACCATAACCATCTGGAAGACCTGTTAATAAATGAGCACTTCTAGCTGCTCTTATGTCTGGTGTATATACAGCAAAAACACCATCGTTATGAGTTCTTCTAAGGTTATGATAAATTCTAGAAATATCTTCGTCAACTTTTAAACCATAGGCTTCGCAAGATTTTTCTACTATACGAATTCCTCCATTTGGCATTATTGCTCTTTTTAGAGGTGCATCGGTTTGAAGTCCTACAATTTCCTCAAGTTTTTTATCAATATATCCGGCATCGTATCCATTTATTGTAGAAGGAGTTTTAACATCTGCATCTAGAACTCCGCCTTTTTCTTGTTCTTTTTTATATAATTCTAAAACTTTGTCCCATAATTTTTTTGTTTTGTCGGTAGCTTCCGCTAGAAATGAGCTATCTCCGGTATAAGGGGTATAATTTTCTTGTATAAATCCTCTTACGTCTATTTCGTCAGTCCATTCTCCGTTTTGGCTAAAGCCTTTCCACTCTTCAAATTCCATAGTATACCTCCTTAAATGAATCTCTTGTGTAAAAAAATAATATCACAGTCAAATTTTATTATCAACAGATTTTGAATAAATGATACATTATTTTTTTGGAAAAATTTTAAAGTTGTGAAAGTTATATGAATACTGAATTTAAAAGGTTTTCATAAACTGTAAACTTTACATACTTTTCATAAAAAATTACAAATAAAATTTAGAAAAATAAAAAAAGAGCTATGCGGTATGCATAGCTCTTTTGTCAGGATTCTGTCGTTTTAGCGAAATGGTTCAGAATTTGTTGAGACTTTCCACAAGCCTGAGGGATTCGGTAGCTGCTTCGGAAACATCAAGAAAATTCTTGTTGCCTCCAGGGATGCGCTTGAGATAGGTATCTATAACAGTTCTAACATACAACGGTAAATTGGGATTTGCTTTTTGTACTGCTAGAAAATACCGTACACCATCACAAGTGATGGGTTCGTCTCTGTGCGCATAATTATGCTTTCGAAAACTCTCAAGCATGCTACAAACTTCAGATGCGCTCTTGATTTTTTTCGTCTTGTCGTCCACGGTTTGGTTACCTCCAAGAATAAAGAATAAAAAAATATTTTTTATTTTTTGTCACCGTCCTGACACTAGTGACTTATGTCACAATATTCACAGGAATCGTAAGATTCGCTGTAAATAGCGTATACTTAATTATACCATGTTACTATTAAAAATACAACTTTTACCCCAAAAAAGTTAGTTTTATATTTCGACATAATGATTAAAAATTTGCATATGTATTATTGTAAAAATATAAAATTCTGATATAATGAGGCTAGATTTTTCGGATTTATAATTGCAACACGTAGCATAAAAAGGAGGAACAGTATGGTAGAAGAAAAATGTGGCTTAAATTGTGCAGACAAAAGAGTAAAAGAAGAAGTTAAGGAAATTCTTGCACAATTTACACAAGATAAGCAAAATTTAATTACTATATTAAATGAAGTACAGGAAAAATATGGTTATATTCCAAAGATAGCGCAAGCAGAAATAGCAGAATACCTTCAAATGCCGCTTGCAGAGGTTTATGGTGTAATTACTTTTTATTCAAGATTTACTTTAACGCCAAAAGGAAAATACAACATATCAATTTGTTTGGGAACTGCTTGCTTTGTTAAAGGATCGAAAGAGCTTATAGAAAGAGCAAAACAAAAGCTTGGAATTCAAGAAGGACAAACAACTCCAGATGGATTATTTTCATTAGATGCAACAAGATGTGTTGGAGCATGCGGATTAGCTCCAGTATTCACGGTTAATGATGAAGTTTATGGAAAAGCAACAGTAAAAAAACTAGATGAAGTAATAGATAGCTTGAAAGAGCAAGAAAAATAAGTTTTTTATATGAAGTGAACTATGAGATGCTAAAAATTTAAATAAAAAATTTTTAGTGTAGAGAGATTCTAAGAAGGAGTTGAAAATATGGGTAAAACTATTGCCGAAATCGAAGAAATTCGTAAAACAAAAAGAGCAGAATTAGATTTAAGAGTAAATACTGCTGCAGATACAAGAGAAAAACATATATTGATATGCCATGGAACTGGTTGTACATCTTCAAAATCTCCAGAGATATTGGAAAAATTTAGAACAGTTCTTAGCGAAAAAAATATAGATAACGTTCGAGTTATAAAAACTGGATGTTTTGGACTTTGTTCAAAAGGTCCTATTGTAATAATCAGACCTGAAGATACATTCTATTCTATGGTTACACCAGATGATGTTGAAGAGATTGTTGAAACACATATTGTAAAAGGTGAGACTGTAAATAGATTATTATGCAAAGATGTTGATGGCACTGTAGTTCAAAGATTGGATGAGCTTCCATTTTATAAGAAGCAAATGCGTGTTGCACTTAAAAATTGCGGTGTTATAAACCCTGAAGACATTGATGAATATATAGCTTTTGATGGATTTAAAGCATTAGAAAAAGTTTTAACAGAAATGAGCCAAGATGAAGTTATAGATGAAATTAGCAAATCTGGACTTCGTGGTCGTGGTGGAGCTGGTTTCCCAACAGGAAAAAAATGGTCTTTTGTTAAAATGGCAGAAGGAGAGCAAAAATACGTAGTTTGTAATGCAGATGAGGGAGACCCTGGAGCTTTTATGGATAGAAGTATTCTTGAAGGAGATCCACATGCATTATTAGAGGCAATGTCTATTGCTGCATATAGTGTAGGAGCTAATAAAGGATATATATACGTTAGAGCAGAATATCCAATTGCTGTGCAAAGACTAAAAATTGCTATTGAACAAGAAAAAGAATATGGAATTCTTGGTGAAAATATATTTGGAACTAACTTTAATTTTGATATTGAAATAAGATTGGGAGCCGGAGCTTTTGTTTGTGGTGAGGAAACAGCTTTACTAGAATCAGTTGAAGGAAAAAGAGGACAACCTCGCTTAAAACCACCATATCCTGCTAACAAAGGTTTGTTCCAAAAACCTACATTAATAAATAACGTAGAAACTTATGCAAATGTAACTCAAATTATATTAAAAGGTGCTGACTGGTATTCTTCAATTGGAACTGAAACATCAAAAGGAACTAAAGTTTTTGCTTTAGGTGGAAATGTAAATAACGTTGGATTGGTTGAGGTTCCAATGGGAACAACTCTAAGAGAAATAATTTATGACATAGGTGGAGGAATTCCAAATGGAAGAGGATTTAAGGCTGCTCAAACAGGTGGTCCTTCAGGTGGATGTATTCCTAAAGAAAATCTAGATACTAAAATTGATTATGAAAGCTTACAAGCTATTGGATCAATGATGGGATCTGGTGGACTTATTGTTATGGATGATACAAAATGTATGGTTAACATTGCAAAGTTCTACCTAGATTTTACAGTAAGTGAGAGCTGTGGAAAATGTACACCATGTAGAATTGGTACAAAGAGAATGTACGAAATTCTAGAAAAAATATGCGATGGAAAAGGAACAGAGGCAGATTTAGATAAGCTAGAGCGTTTAGCAGATAATATTAAAAAATCTTCAGTATGTGGACTTGGTCAAACTGCTCCAAATCCAGTACTAAGCACAATGAAGTATTTTAAAGATGAATATAGAGCTCATGTTGTTGAGCATAATTGTGAAGCTAAAGAATGTAAAGCAATGGCTAAAATTACAATAGATCCAGAAAAATGTAAAGGTTGCGATTTATGTAAGAAAGTTTGTCCTGTAAATGCAATTTCTGGAGAAATAAAAGAGCCACATGTAATAGATCAAGATAAGTGTATTAAATGTAGAAGTTGTATGGCAAAATGTCCATTCAAAGCAATTGGATAATTTGCAGAGGAAACTTAAATTTTGGGGACGGAGCAAAAAATTTAAATAGAAAGGATAGACAGTATGGTTAATTTAAAAATTGATGGTATTGATGTTACATGTGATGAAGGCATAACAATATTAGAAGCTGCTAGAAAAGCAAATATAGATATCCCAACTCTTTGCTTTCTTAAAGAAGTTAATGAGGTTGGAGATTGTAGAATGTGTATTGTTGAAGTTGAAGGAAGAAAAGGATTTGCAACTTCATGTGTACAAAAAGTAGAAGAAGGGATGATTGTTCATACGAATACACCAGCTATTATGGAGGCAAGAAGAACAATTCTTGAACTTATTCTTTCAAATCATGATAGAAAGTGTTTAACATGTGTTAGATCTGGAAATTGCGAGCTACAAGCTTTAGCTCAAAAGTTTAATATTACAGATATTGAATTCGAAGGGGTTAGAGAAGAGCATGAAATAGATGATAAATCTCCATCTATTGTTAGAGATTTTAACAAGTGTGTTTTATGTAGAAGATGTGTTGGAATGTGCAAAAATGTTCAAGATATTGGTGCAATAGATTCTGCTAATAGAGGATTTGAATCTTGTGTATCAACTGTGAACAACTGCAGCTTAAATGATGTAGATTGTACATTTTGTGGACAATGTATTGAAGCTTGCCCTGTTGGAGCACTTCGAGAAAAAGATGATACTGCTAAAGTATTTCGCAAAATAAAAGATGAAGATACATATACGATTGTTCAAACTGCTCCTGCTGTTAGAGCTGGTCTTGGCGAAGAATTCGGAATGCCAATCGGAACTGAAGTTGAAGGTAAAATGGTAACAGCACTTAAACGTTTAGGTTTTGATAAAGTATTTGATACAAATACTGGTGCTGATTTTACAATTATGGAGGAAGCTACAGAATTTCTTCATAGAGTTCAAAATGGTGGAGTTATGCCAATGATAACTTCTTGCTGTCCAGCTTGGATAAGATTTGCAGAGAAGAATTTCCCAGATCAATTAGATCACATATCAAGTTGTAAATCACCACACGAAATGTTTGGTGCAATATTAAAATCTTATTATGCACAGAAATTTAATATTGATCCAGCTAAAATATTTGTTGTTTCTGTAATGCCTTGTACTGCTAAAAAATATGAAGCTGTTAGACCAGAAATGGAAAATGATGGATTTAGAAATGTTGATGCCGTTATTACAACAAGAGAGCTTGCTAGAATGATTAAGCATGATAATATTGATTTTGTAAGTTTGGAAGATTCTAAATTTGATGATCCAATGGGTGAGGCTACTGGTGCTGCTGCAATATTTGGAGCAACTGGTGGTGTTATGGAAGCAGCTCTAAGAACTGCAGTTGATGTACTAGAAGGAAAAGATTTAGGTGAATTTGAATATGAGGCTGTTCGTGGTCAAGAAGGAATAAAAAAAGCAACTGTAAATGTAGCTGGAAAAGAAATTAGAGTTTGTGTTGTATCAGGACTAAAAAATGCAAGAAAAATAATGAAGGAGATTCAAGCAGGTACTGCTGATTACGATTTTGTTGAAATTATGGCTTGCCCTGGAGGATGTATTAATGGTGGAGGACAACCTATTAAATCATCTAAAATAAGAGCGACTGTTGATGTTAGAAAATTAAGAGCTGATAGCTTATATTCAATTGATGAGAGAAGTACATTTAGAAAATCTCATCAAAATCCAGAGCTTCAAGCAATATACAAAGAGTTCTTTGGTGAGGCATGTGGAGAGAAATCTCATAAGTATTTGCACACGGAATATAGTAAACAAGAGAAGTACAATATCTAAAATTTATAGTTATGATTACTTTCAAGAGCTAGTATATATTATTTTTCCGTCCCTTGCTGGAGCAATCTTCGATTACTCCATGCGCCCTTCGGTTGAACGCTGCGCGGGACTACAAAATAATATATACTAGCTCTTGAAAGTTATATAGTGATATATATATTATTATGTTCCTTGCATGGTGCAATCTTCGATTACTCCATGCGCACTTCGTTTGAATGCTGCGCGGGACTACAAAATAATATATACTAGCTCTTGAAAAAATATACAAACAAAGAAAAGGAGAGGCATAAAGCCTCTCCTTTTGCTAGGAATTACTCTTCGCTACAATACGGAATTTCGTCTGTGTACAGGTACCACATCGGAAAGTCATAGCAGTACAGTTCGTCACAGATGAATTCAGCCATCTTGTGAGGCGTAGAGATTTTGCTACCGCACTGTGGCAGCAGCCGGAGAAAATATTCACCGAAATACTCCCAAAGGAGATTCAGTGCTTTTCGGTACTCTTCGAGGATAATTCGCACCGGCGGACGACCTAAATCCACAGATCTTGCGTAGCGGCGTTTGCTGCAAGCTTTAGAATCTGTGATGTACGCCCATACCAGTAACAGTTGTTCCTCAGTGAATTCAGGGAAGCTGTGCAATACTTCCTTGTCTTCGTCGTTCAGAGTTACTGTAATTTCACAGTACTCTGTTTCGAACCGTTTTGTTTCTCTTTTCTCCATCGTAATCATTCTTTTGTTCCTCCTAGTTGAATTTTTTTCTTGAATCGTTCGTGCACGCGAACGTCAATATAATTATTGTAGCATGTATTTGTAATTATGTCAACTTTGAAGAATGTAGAAACACCTTAATCAGGAATAAAAGAAGGGAAAATATTGACCTCTTCTTTTTATTTTGATAGTATACAAATAATAATTTTTGAGAGGAGGTGAGAGCATGATAGCAGAAATCATTATGAATAGCTCTGTTAGAAATCTAGATAAGACATTTGACTATAGTATTCCATTCGATATGGAAGATAAGATTCATATTGGTAGTAGAGTTTTAGTTAAGTTTGGAAATATTAAAGAGCTTAAAGAAGGCTTTGTTGTTAATATAAAAGATAAATCTGATTTTGAAGTTAAAGATATTTCAAAAGTTGAAGAAAAAGATTTTATTGATGAAGAGAAAGTTAACTTAGCTAAATGGATGTCAAAAAGATATTTTTGTAATGTTTCTGAATGTATTAAACTAATGCTCCCACCAGGAACGGGTACTAATAATTTAGAGAATAGAGCTAAAGAAAAGACCGCTAGATTTATAAGACTAGCTAAGTCTATTGATGAAATAGAATTTGATATTGAAAGTAAAAAGATAAAATCAGATAAACATATTAGAGCACTTAGAATGCTTGATAAAATTAGTGAAATACCATCTAAAGAATTTGAGGAGATAGCAGATGTGTCATCTGCAGTATTAAAAACGCTAGAGAAAAATGGTTACATAGAATTTTATGAAAATGCAGTTGAAAGAAATCCATTTCTTCATAAAGTAGTTGCATCAACAAATAATTTAAAATTAACAGATGAACAACAAAGTGCATTTAAAGCAGTTGAAAATACTTTAGATGATATGATGAACTCAGAGTTTTTATTATTTGGAGTAACTGGATCTGGTAAGACAGAGGTGTACCTACAACTTATTGAAAAGGTATTAGAGATGGGGAAAACAAGTGTAATGCTTGTTCCAGAAATATCTTTAACACCACAAACAGTAGATAGATTTATCGCAAGATTTGGACAAGAAAAGATAGCAGTTCTTCATAGCAAATTATCTGTTGGCGAAAGATATGATCAATGGTATAAGATTAAAAATGGAGAGGCTAAGATTGTAATTGGAGCAAGATCTGCTATTTTTGCTCCTGTTAGCGATTTAGGTTTAATAATAATTGATGAAGAGCACGATAGTTCATATAAATCTGAAACCACTCCTAGATACAACGTTAAAGATGTTGCAAGATATTTAGCAAAAGAATATTCTATACCAATTATTTTTGGAAGTGCAACTCCAGATATGGATACATATTTCAAGGCCCAAAATGGGTACATTGAACTACTAGAACTTACTAAGAGAGCAAACAATGCAAGCTTACCGAATGTAAAAATAGTTGACATGAGACAAGAGCTTTCTAATGGGAACAGAACATCTATAAGCATGAACTTGTACGATAAAATAAAACAAAATTTAGAAAACAAAAAACAAACAATTTTGTTTTTAAATAGAAGAGGATATTCTACATTTATTATGTGTAGAGATTGTGGATATGTAGCTAAATGCAAGAATTGTAATATTGCATTAACATACCACAGTAAAGAGAATCGATTAAGATGTCATTATTGTGGGTACGAAGTATTACCATTTAATGTATGTCCTGAATGTAGTGGTAAAAGCATAAAATATTCTGGAAGCGGAACACAAAAGCTAGAAGAGGAAGTTCATAATATTTTTCCAAATGCAAAAACAATACGAATGGATGTTGATACTGTAAGTAAAAAGAATTCTCATGAAGATATACTAAATAAATTCAAAAATGAAGATATAGATATTTTAATTGGTACTCAAATGATAGTTAAAGGACACCATTTTCCAAGGGTTACGCTTGTAGGTGTAATATTTGCTGATGGCAGTTTAAATATTGATGATTATAGAGCAAATGAAAGAACTTTTCAAATACTAACTCAAGTAGCGGGAAGGGCAGGTAGAGACAAGGATGCAGGAAATGTTGTTATTCAAACATATAACCCAGATAACCTTGCAATTGAATATGCTAAAAAACAAGATTACAAGCAGTTTTATAATACAGAGATTAAAATAAGAAAACAATTGAAATACCCACCATTTTGTGATATAATACTTATCGGATTTAGTTCAGAGAATGAAATTAGTGTAATTAAATCTGCTAAATCTATGTATAAAATAATTAAAGATAAAATAATTACCGAAAAGTTGCCAATTATTTTGTATAAACCAGTACCAGCACCTGTAGATAGAATCAAAAACAAAATAAGATGGAGACTAATTATTAAATGCAAACTAGATGATAGAATAATTGAGGCTTTAAATAGATCAATAAATGAATTAAACTCACTGAATATTAAGGATGTTAAAACTGTTATAGATATAAATCCAATAAACATGATGTAAATGAAGAAAGGAGAGGAGTAATTTTGGCAGTAAGAAACGTACGATTAGAAACAGACGAGATATTAAGAAAAAAATCAAGACCAGTTGATGTTGTAGATGACAAAATAAAAGAGCTTGTTGACGACATGATTGAAACTATGCATTCTCAAGATGGAGTTGGACTAGCTGCTCCTCAAGTTGGAATTTTAAAAAGAGTTGTTGTAATTGATTTATATGATGATAATGGACCTTATGTTTTAATAAATCCTGAAATCATAAAAGAAAAGGGAGAGCAAGAAGTTGACGAAGGTTGCTTAAGTTTTCCAAATAAATTTGCTAAGGTAATTAGACCTGCAGAAGTAACAGTTAAAGCACTAGATAGAGACGGAAAAGAGTTTAAATTAAAAGGAAAAGGATTACTTGCGCAAGCTATTTCGCACGAAGTAGATCATTTAAATGGAATTTTATTTATTGATAAAATGATACCTGGAACTATGGAAGTAATAACTCCACAAAAATAAAGTAACAGGAAAGAAATGTAGGACAGTTATTTGACAAAATATGTCAAAGACCGTCCTTTTAGTTTAGCTAAAGGAGGAATTAACGTGAAAATTGTATTTATGGGAACACCAGATTTTGCAAGAGATTCTTTAAAGGCTCTTGTAGAAGCAAATTATAAAATTGAAGCAGTTGTTACAAATCCAGATAAACCAAAGGGAAGAGGTATGAAAACAACTTTTTCTGAGGTTAAGGAATATGCGTTAAGTGCTGGAATTGAAAAAATACTTCAGCCTCAAAAAGTAAAGAATAACGAAGAATTTATTAATGAACTTAAAAGCATTAATCCAGATTTAATAGTTGTTGTTGCTTACGGAAAGATTCTTCCTCAAGAAATACTAGACATTCCAAAACTTGGAAGCATAAATGTGCATGGTTCGCTTCTTCCTAAATATAGAGGTGCTGCACCTATTCAATGGGCAGTTTTAAATGGTGACAAAGTAACAGGTGTTACAACTATGTATATGGGTGCAGGTATGGACACAGGAGATATTATTCTTAAGGAAGAAACCCAAATAGGTAATGATGAGACAACTGGAGAATTATGGGATAGACTTTCTAAAATGGGAGCTGAGTTATTAGTTAAAACTGTTAAACAAATTGAAGATGGAACAGCACCAAGAGAAAAACAAGGGGACGATTTTTCAATGGCTCCAATGCTAGATAAAGAAATGGCGAAAATTGATTGGGAAAATAAAACAGCCCAAGAAATAAAAAATCTTATTAGAGGGCTAAATCCATTTATGGGAGCATATTCTTTTTATCAGGGAAAGAAAATAAAGTTTTGGAAGGCTGATGTCTGTTCGGATGAAGAATTATTTGAAAAATTTCCTGAATTAAAAGAATATAAAGATAAATTTTACCAAGTTCCAGAAGGAACAATATTATTCTCTGATAGTAAGACTGGATTATATATAAGAGCAAAAGATTCAAATATTAAAATACTAGAGATGCAAGGAGAAAATGCTAAGAAAATGACTGCAGAAGAATTTTTAAGAGGTAATACTTTAATTGCAGGATTGTATTTTGAATAATAAAAAAGTATATACATGAAAAAGATGAACCTTGCTGATTGTGATAAAGTACTTTCAAGAAGCGTGTTAATAATTTTGAAATAGTAAAAAAGTATATACATGAAAAAGATGAACCTTGCTGGTCGTGCTAAAGCACTTCCCAAGCTGCGCGGTTCTTCTTTTTCATGTATATACTTTTTTAGTTAGTTAAATATTTAAAAATCTAGCAAATCTAAGAAATCTTCTGTTGGCTTGCTAGTACTTATTGGGACAATATTACCGGAGTAATATTCGTTTAAATCTATTTTCTTTCCATCATAGAATAATACGCCGTCTTGTATTTTTTCTAATGATTCGTAGCCTGGAAGATTTTTTGTTTTTTGCTCTTTTTGTTTTAAGTTTTCTTTTGGTCTATATGCATTTTGTTTTATTAAAAAATAAGTTAGCATTACATTTTTTATTATTGTTGAACGATGTTTTAGGTATGATTTTATTTTTTCTTCATTTATTGAAAAGCATTTTGCATGCCAAAAAATTTTTTTGTTTTTATTTAAACTATTGAAGTAGTCGAAGAAGTATTGAGAAAATAAAGATATTAATTCGTTTGATGTTGTGCATTTATCTTTATCATATTCTTCAAATATTTGCATTGGATTTGTGATAATAAAACTTATTTCATCAGATCCATATATGCATAGACAATGATATTTTCCGAGAAAAATAACTGGCAGTTGATTCTAATTGGTTAATAAAACTACCTTCGTATTCATTTAGTAAGTCTACACTTTTATTTCTGGTAACATTTTTTCCGTCTAATCTAATTACTAATGGTTTTTTTGTGCTTAATCTCATGCTGTATTTTTTTTGTATTTGATAGAAATAACTTTGCCACATAATTTACACCTTCTATTAATAAATATATTCAAGGGACATAAAGTCCCTTGAGGTGCACAAATACCGCTTAGCGGTTCTACAATTCAATTCGTGGAAATAGTTCCAATACATAAATTGTGCACGCATAAATATTATCATATTTTAAGAAGTTTAACAAGTTTTTAGAATTATAAAAATATTCACAAATATTTCACAAAAATAACTATAAAAGGTATTGACAAAGGCAAAAAATGGTTATAATATATAACAAGTTTAGCACTCACATATCAAGACTGCTAAAAGAAGGTGATAAAATTTGTTAGATGATAGAAAAAAGCGTATATTGCAGGCAATTGTAGATGAATATGTAAATACTGCTGAGCCAGTAAGTTCAGGTTCAATTACCAAGAAAAAGGGGCTAGATTATAGTAGTGCAACTATTAGAAACGAAATGTCTGAACTTGAAAAAGGAGGTTACTTAGAGAAAACTCATACATCAAGTGGAAGAATTCCTTCTGTAAGAGGTTATAAATTATACGTTGAAGAATTATTAAAAGAAGATAATATAAGTCTTGATGAAATTAAATACATCAAAGAAAAATTACAAAGTAAAGTTAATAAAATAGAAGAGCTTACACAAATTGCTACTAATACAATTTCAGAGGTTACTCATTATACAACTGTTGCAATTGGTCCAAAAGTTAATAAACAAATAATTCAAGAAATAAAATTTGTTTTACTTGGAAAAACAATGTTAATGGCTGTAATACTAACAAATACTGGAATGATTAAAGAAACAATTATTAATTTTGATGAGGAAATATATCCAGATCAGGTTGAAACAATTAATGTATTGTTTAATAACAAATTGCAAGGTAAGCCATTTGAACAAATTAATGAACCATTAGACGATTATATTATGAACGAAATGAAAGCGGATATTACAGTTATAAAAACTATAATAGATCAGCTAAATCAAGTAATATATCAAGAGTCACAACTTTATTTAGAAGGAACTAACAAATCGTTTGAATTGCCAGAATTAAAAAGAGCTGAAACAGCTAAAAACTTTATAAATATTTTAGAGAATAAGGCTGAAGTAGTTGAATTATTAGATAATGAAATTTCTAAAGACATAAATGTTTATTTTGGTGAGGAATTTGATGATGAAAACCTAAAAGATTTCAGCATTGTTACATTAAAAAGCGATGATAAAGATTTGGGAACCATTGGAATAATTGGACCAAAGAGAATGAATTATTCTAAAGTAATATCTGTAATGAGATATATTCAAAAAATAATTAAAGATGGAGGAGAATAATGGAGGATATAAATAACGAAGAAAACCTAGAAGAATTAGAAGATAACAATCTTGATGTTGAAAGTATTAAAAAATTAATTGAAGACCAAAAAAATGAATTAGAAGAAAAAGACGATAGATTGAAAAGACTTATGGCAGAATTCGAAAATTATAAAAAAAGAAGTAGTAAAGAAAGAGAAGGATTATATAATTCTTTAGTTGGTGATATTTTTTCATCACTGCTACCTATTTTAGATAATTTGGAAAAGGCTGCTGAAGTTAAAACAGAAGATGAGAACTACAAGCAAGGAGTAGAACTTGTACTTAAACAATTTAAAGATGTTTTAAAACAAAATGGAGTTGAGGAAATTGAAAGTGTTGGAAAAACATTTAATCCTGAATTGCATGAGGCTATTACATCTGTAACAGATGAAAATCTTGGAGTGCAAGAAATTAAAGAAGAATATAGAAAAGGTTACATGATAGGTGACAAAGTAATTAGGCATTCTTTAGTTGTAGTTGCAAACTAAATTGTTTTTAATTTTAATAGACTACTAAATAGGCTATTAATTAAATAGATATTTAACTCTTGTTTCTAATGAAATAATAAAGTGAGTTAAAAACAAAAGAGTAAAGTATTAGGAAATAAAAGAAAATATTTTGGTTACCCGCTAAATATTTTTCTTTCATATATTTAAAGGAGGATTTAAAATGGGAAAAATTATAGGAATAGACTTAGGTACAACAAATTCATGTGTAGCAGTTATGGAAGGTGGAGAATCAGTAGTAATTCCAAATCCAGAAGGAAATAGAACAACTCCATCAGTTGTTGCATTTTCAAAAAATGGTGAAAGATTAGTAGGACAAATTGCAAAACGTCAAGCAGTTACAAATCCAGACAAAACAGTTATTTCAATTAAAAGAAAAATGGGTTCAAGTGAAAAAGTTAATATAGATGGAGATGAATTTACTCCACAAGAAATTTCAGCTATGATTTTACAAAAATTAAAGGCAGATGCTGAAGCTTATTTAGGACAAACAGTTACTCAAGCTGTTATTACAGTTCCTGCATACTTCTCAGATAGTCAAAGACAAGCTACAAAAGATGCTGGTAAAATAGCTGGATTAGAAGTATTAAGAATTATAAATGAACCAACAGCAGCTGCTTTAGCATATGGTGTTGATAAAGAAGATAAAGATCAAAAAATAATGGTTTATGACTTAGGTGGAGGAACATTCGACGTTTCAATTCTAGATATTGGTGATGGTGTATTCGAAGTTTTAGCTACAAGTGGTAACAATAAACTTGGTGGAGATGACTTTGATGAAGCTATAATCAAATACTTAGTTTCTGAATTCAAGAAAGAAAGTGGAATTGACCTATCTCAAGATAAGAGCGCAATGCAAAGATTAAAAGAAGCTGCCGAAAAAGCTAAAATTGAGCTTTCAGGTATGCAACAAACAAACATTAATCTACCATTTATTACAGCTGATAGTACAGGTCCAAAACATTTAGATGTAACATTAACAAGACCTAAATTTGAAGAATTAATTGGTGATTTAGTACGTAGTACAACAGGTCCAGTTAACCAAGCATTAAAAGATGCTGGATTATCTTCAAGCCAAATTGATCAAGTATTATTAGTTGGTGGATCAACAAGAGTTCCATTAGTTCAAGAAACTGTAAAACAAATTACAGGTAAAGAGCCAAATAAAGGAATTAACCCAGATGAGTGTGTTGCTATTGGTGCTTCTATTCAAGGTGGTGTATTATCAGGAGACGTTAAAGACTTAGTTTTATTAGACGTAACACCATTATCATTAGGTATCGAAACATTTGGTGGAGTATTTACAAAACTAATCGAAAGAAATACAACTATACCAACAAAGAAATCACAAGTTTTCTCAACAGCAGCAGATGGTCAAACATCAGTTGAAGTTCACGTATTACAAGGTGAAAGAGAAATGGCAGCTTACAACAAAACTTTAGGAAGATTCCAATTAACAGGAATTCCAGCTGCTCCAAGAGGAGTACCTCAAATTGAAGTTACATTCGATATTGATGCTAACGGTATAGTTCACGTATCTGCAAAAGATATGGCAACTGGAAATAGCCAAGACATTGCTATTACAGCAAGTACAAACTTATCTGACGAAGATATCGAAAGAGCTGTAAAAGATGCTGAAGCACATGCAGCTGAAGATAAAAAACAAAAAGATGGAATCGAAGCAAAAAATAATGCATCAAGCTTAATTTATAACTGTGAAAAAACATTATCAGAATTAGGTGACAAAATTAGTAGCGAAGAAAAAGCTAAAGTTGAAACAGATATTGAAAACTTAAAGAAAGTAAAAGATTCTGACGATATTGAAGCAATAAAATCTGCTACAGAAAAATTAACAACTACATTCTATGCTGTATCTGAAAAATTATATTCTCAAGCTCAACAACAAGCAGGAGCAGCAGGTGCTGAGGAGAATACAACATCTACAGATGAAAATGGAAATGTTTATGGTGCTGATTATCAAGTTGAAAATGATGATGATAAAAAAGAATAGTAATTATTAGGAGCAAAAACATGATGTGGGACATTAAAAGGCATTTTCTTTAAAATGTCCCACGTTCTTTGCTATTAATGGTATGCTTCTAAATATGAAGTATGGAAAGGAATAATTCAAATGGCACAAAAAAGAGATTATTATGAGGTTTTAGGTGTTGGAAAAAGTGCAACTGACGACGAATTAAAAAAAGCGTACAGAAAACTTGCAAAACAATATCACCCTGATGCTAATCCAGATAATAAAGAAGAGGCTGAAAAAAAATTTAAAGAAATAAATGAAGCGTATGAAACTTTATCAGATCCACAAAAAAGAAAGATGTATGATCAGTTTGGACCAGATGGCCCTACAGGATTTAATGGATCTTCTGGTGGAGGATATTATTCTGGTGGATTCGATGGATTTTCAGATTTTAGCGATTTAGGTGATATTTTTTCTTCATTCTTTGGTGGAGGATTTGGATGAAGAAATTCTAGAAGAAATAATAATGGACCTGTTAAGGGGGCAGATTTAAAAACTTCAGTGGAAATTACTTTTGAAGAATCTTTTTTAGGTATAAAAAAAGAAGTTGTAATTACAAGAAATGAAACATGTACTACTTGTGGAGGAAATGGAGCTAGACCTGGAACTGTAATAGATAAATGTGGTGTTTGTGGTGGAACTGGTCAAGTAAGACAAGTTCAAAATACTATACTTGGACAAATGCAAACTACAAGAACTTGTAGCAATTGTGGTGGTACAGGTAAGGTTATTAAGCAACCATGCGATGATTGTAAAGGAAGAGGTAAGGTAAGAAAACAAGCTAAAATAATGGTTACAATTCCTGCTGGTATAGATAATGGCCAAACTATTGTGCTTAGAGGCGAGGGTGAATCTGGATCTAGAGGCGGAGAAAAAGGAGATTTATATATTGTTATTAAGGTTAAAAAGAATAGCATATATACAAGATCTGGAAACGATGTTTTTTGTACTATTCCAATTACATTTACTCAGGCAACATTGGGAGCTAATTTAGAAATTCCTATGGTTGATGGAGCAAAAGAAATATTTAATATTCCAGAGGGAACTCAAACAGATACTAAATTTACTATTAGAAATAGAGGTTTCAAGAATATAAATAGTTCTGGGCAAGGTAATTTCATATTTAAGGTTCAAGTTCAAGTTCCAAAACGCTTATCAAAAGAGCAAAGAGATTTATTAAATGAACTTGCTAAAACTATGAATGAACAACCTCCAATCAAGAAAAAGAACATATTTGGATTTTAATTAGTTTATATATTTAAAAATAATAAAAAAGATTCGGTAATCATACCGAATCTTTTTTTATAAATAGCTAGACTTTTTAGTATTTTTGGAATACAATTGACCCAGAAATAAAACAGATGAGGAGGACTTTTTATGAATATTTGGCACGATATAAATGGAGAAAGAATTACAAAAGATAGATTTGTTTCTGTAATTGAAATTCAAAAAAATGGTAGAAATAAATACGAATTAGATAAGGAAACTGGTTTTTTGAAACTAGATAGAGTTTTATATACAGCAACACATTATCCTGCAAACTATGGATTTATTCCAAGAACATATGCAGGAGATGGAGATCCACTTGATGTTGTTTTATTATGCCATGAGGAAATTGTTCCGATGACACTTGTTGAGTCATACCCAATAGGTGTTTTAAAGATGGTTGATAATGGCGAGGAAGACGAAAAAATAATTGCTATTCCTGTTAATGATCCATATTTAAATGGATATAAAAACATTACAGATTTACCAACACAATCATTAGAAGAAATAATGCATTTCTTTGAAGTTTATAAGCAATTAGAGGGCAAAAAGACCACAGTTGATAAAATGCTTGGAAGAGTTGAAGCAGAAGAAATAATTGATAAATGTATTGCAAATTATAAGGAAAAGTTTGAAAGATAGGAGATATGTATTTTCATGATTGAAAAAGTAATATTTTTCATATTAGCTTTCATTATATCCGTTATTCTTCTTGTTAGATTGTTAACAAGAAGAGATAAAACTTATATTTTTTTAATTTTTTTAGATATAATTGGTGTATTAGTTAGATTTGTAACAATAGATATGGATAGTGTTATGGCAATTCCATATATGTGCATAGGTTATTTATTAAGTATACTTATTCCTATAATGATATTACTGCTAGAAAAAAGAAACATTTATTTATCTGAATCATTTGGAATATTTAAAGCTAAAATGTGTTTAAAAAGTGGAAATAATGAGCTAGCAAGAAAGTATTTAATTAAATTAATTACAAAGTATCCAAACAGTTATAATGCACATAAACTTCTTGCAAAGGTTTATGAAAAAGAAGGAAAAAACGAGGATGCAATAGATGAGTATGTTAGAGTTGTTGAAATAAATTCTAAGGACTATGATTCATATTACCAGATTGCATACCTATTAAATTTAAGCAAAAAAAGCGATGAAGCTGAGAAAATGCTTGGCAATTTATTAAAGAAAAAGCCAGAATATTACAAGGCATCAGAACTGTTAGGAACAATATTGTATGACAAAGAAAAATTTCAAGATGCAGTTGCTGTTTATCAAAAGGCTCTTGAATATAATCCAGATAGATATGAATTATATTATGGTTTAGGAATGGCGTATACTAGACTTAATGATTTTCAGGCTGCAAAAGAATATTATGAGAAAGCTGCTGAGCTTAATTCTTTATTATTCCATGCAAAATTAAATGCAGCGCAAATTGCGTTAATTATGGGGGATTTAGAAGAAGCGGAAGATCGTTTCTTAGAATGCTTACATGATGAAGATTCTGAAGGATATGCATATTACTATCTTGCTATAATAGCATTGTATAAAGGCGATAAGGAAAGAGCTGTAAAGTACATAAATATAGCAATTGAAATGGATAAAGAAATATATAAATTAGTATTTAAACATGATATTTTTTCTTTAATTAAGAAAGAAATAGTTACAGAAGAGATGAAAGAGCATCTATACAAGTACACAAAACAAGAAAATAGAACTAGAAGATATTTGGATGATACATTTATTTTAATAAATAAAATGAAAAAGAATGGTGTAAAATCTAATGCAGATGATTCGAAAAAAATTGAAAAAGAAGAAAAAAATAGAGAAGAATATTAATAAAAAATATGAATAAATATTATAGTAGTGAGCATGAAAATGTTCACTATTTTTTATGCACAAGTATTTATGCTTTTTGATAATAATAAGTTACAATAGCATGAGTTTATGTGCTTTAATGTTTAATAAAAAGAGATTTTTAATAGGAGATAGGTATGAATATTTTGGTTATTGGTGGTGACAAAAGAAATGTTTATCTTTCAGAGTTACTAAAAGAAAAAGGGGATAATGTTTATTCAATTGGGCTAAATGATAGTGAAAAATATGGTATCGAAGAGTGTATTTATGAGAGTAATTATATTGTTGTTCCAACGCCATTTTCGGTTGATGGGACTAATGTGTATATGCCTTTGTGCGATAAGAGAATATCTCTAGAGTATTTTTTTAAGCTTGTGAAAAATAAAAAAATTTTTGGAGGAAATTTCTCAGAAAAACAAAATCAAATATTACTAGATAATAAAAATGAAGTGTATGATTTTTTGAAGAATAAAGAGTTCGCTCTTAATAATGTAATTCCAACCGTTGAAGGGGTTATTGAAATAATACTTAAAAACATAAACTATACAATAGATAGGAGTAATATTGCAATTATTGGGTTTGGAAAAATTGGTAAAAGAGCGGCAGTTGTATTAAAAAGTTTAGGTGCTAATATTTTCTGTAATGATGTAAGCGAAGAAGAGGTTGCAAATATACAATTTAGTGGTTATAATGTTATTAAAAGTTTACGTACTAAAAATAATTTTGATATTATATTAAACACAGTTCCTGCGAAGGTTATTGGTAAAGAAGAACTAAGTTATATGGATAAAAAAGCTCTTATAGTTGATGTAGCTTCTATGCCAGGTGGAATTGACTTTAAGTATGCCGAAGAGAATGGTTACAATGTTATTCATGCATTAGGAATTCCAGGGAAAAAAGCACCATTAACTGTAGCAAAAAATATGTTAAATATAGTACTAAATAAAATTAAATGAGGTGGATTTTATGATTAAAAATGAACGCGGAAATGTTTATATTAATTGGGTAGTTGCAATATTAGTGCTTTTATTTATTGCTGTAATTACAATTAGAGTTTTAGTTGGAGAAAATGGATTAATTCAACAGATGAAGGAAAAAGATGCTCGAAACAAAACAGAGCAAAACATTATGATACAATTAACTGATGAAAATAATAATTAAGGAATGAAAAAATATGAATATTGGAATTGATATTGGTGGTAGCCATGTTGGTGTTGGTATAGTAGAAGATGATGGTACTATAGTAAAGTTTGAGGAAACGTATATTAATTCAAGTTGCGAAAAAAATATGGCAAATTACATGCAAAGCGTAATAATTAATATTCTAGAAAGATGGAGTAAAGATGGGAATGTTCAGATACAAAAAATAGGAATTGGTGTTCCAGGAGAAATAGAAAATGGCGATACAATAACTTGCTTCAATTTAGGAATTAAGGATTATAATTTTAAAGAAGAAATACAAAAAAAGTTTCCTAATTGTCAAATTCGTTTAAAGAATGATGCTAAGTGTGCAGGCTTAGCTGAAAAAAATATTGGATCAATAAAAGACTTTGATAATGCTATTTTTATGTGTTTAGGAACAGGAATTGGAAGTGCCGTATTCAAAAATGGAGTTTTAATTGAATCTGAAAACCATGTTGGTCATATAACTTTAATAGAAAACGGAGAACAGTGTAACTGCGGGAAAAGAGGATGTTTTGAGAGATATGCATCAATGAGACATTTTAAAGGTGAAATAAGAAAGTCATTAAATTTACCTAATAATGTTGAAGGTGATGATCTTTTAAATATTGTTAAATCTAATTTTAGTAACCTTATTGTTGAAAACACAGTTAATAAATATATACATGACCTTTGTAGTGGATTAAGCATTATTATAAATAAGTACGAACCAGAAGCAATATGTATAGGTGGTGGATTTGTTAAATACAGTGAGTTGTTGCTTAATAAAATAATAGATGGATTAAAAGATGAAAAATATAATAATAAAATAAATTATATTCCTAAAATTGTTGTAGCTAAATTTGGAAACGATGCTGGAATAGTAGGAAGTGCTTTATTTATATAAGTTAAAAAGTGTTTTTAATTGAGTTAATTAAAAACACTTTTTTAGTTTAATATTCATTATTATTTTTTTATTTTTGCATAGATAATCAAGATTTAAAGTATAATGCAAATTAATCCGCCACTTCCATCATTTATTATTTTTTCTAGTGTTTCTTGTAATTTGCCTTGAGCTTCTTCTGGCATATGGTAAAGCTTGCTTTGTAGTCCCTCATTAACAAGAGAGTGTAAGCTTTTTCCGAATATGTTAGATTCCCATATTTTTTGTGGATCATTTTCAAATTCAGATAACAGGTAATTTACCAATTCTTCAGACTGTTGCTCGCTTCCAACAATTGGCGATACTTCTGTTTCAATATTTGCTCTAATCATGTGAATAGATGGTGCAGTTGCTTTTAGTTTTACACCAAATCTAGAACCTTGTTTTACCATCTCGGGTTCATCTAGTACAAGTTCGTCTATGGAAGGTGTTACAATACCGTATCCTTTGGATTTTACTTCTTCTAAAGCATTTGAAATTTTATCGTATTCTGTTTTTATTCTTGAAAGTTCTGTTATTGTAGAAAATAAATCGCCTTCATTTTGAATTGACACTTTTGATATTTCTGAAATAATTTTATAAAAAAGATCGTCAACTAAATACACAGATATATTTACTTCGCCTGTACCTAGTGAAATATTATTTAATCTTGATTCTGATATTATTTGTGTATTATCTATTGATGAAATTCTAGAAGGTATTTCTTTTAGTAGTTTTACATCAGTAAACGCATTTCGAATTTCTGTTAATAATTCAGATTTTAACCAATGGCTTGGAGCTAAACTATCAACCCATCTTGGAAAATCTATATTTATTCTTTCTATTGGAAATTCGTATAGTATTCTTGAAAATATTTTGTTAATATCAGATATATTTAATTCTTCGCAATTTGCAGGTAACACAGAAACGTTATACTTATTTTCCATTTCTTTTGCTAGTTCTCTTGTATATTCAGATTCTGGAGATGCACTGTTTAGAACAATAACAAATGGCTTTTTGAGCTCTTGAAGTTCTTTTACTACACGTTCTTCTGCTTGAATGTAGTCGTTTCGTGGAATGTCTGTTATACTTCCGTCTGTTGTAACAAGTATTCCTATAGTAGAATGCTCTTGAATTACTTTTTTGGTTCCAATTTCGGCAGCTTTTTCAAAAGGAATTTCTGTATCTGACCACGGGGTTTTTACCATTCTTGGAAGGTCATCTTCTAAGTATCCAAGAGCGTTATTTACAAGGTATCCTACGCAATCTACAAGTCGTGTTTTTAATGAGATATTATTGTCAATTCTAATTTCAACTGCTTCATTTGGAATGAATTTGGGCTCTGTTGTCATTATTGTTTTGCCAGCAGCACTTTGAGGTAGTTCATCTTTAGCTCTTTCTTGTTTGTACGAATTATCAATATTTGGAATAACAAGCAAATCCATAAATTTCTTTATAAAGGTTGATTTTCCTGTCCTTACTGGTCCAACAACACCAACATAAATATCACCATCTGTACGCTTAGCAATATCTTCATATAATTTTAAGTTTTCCATGTATAACCTCCTAAAAGTTGTTTGTACAATTCTTTTATTACAGTATATTAAGCGAGTAAAAATATATGATATAAATAAAAAAATAAAACATTTTCACTAAGTGGAATTAGATGGAAT
>CAMUZZ010000009.1 GCA_947165355.1 uncultured Clostridium sp. | reverse complement strand
TTAGTAGAAGAAAAATTAGCTGAATAAAACCAAAACACCTACATATAATTGATGTAGGTGTTCATTTTTATATAAAATAATAGGAAAAACAGAATAATTGAAAATAAAGAATTAAAAGATAATTCCTATTGACAAATGGCGTAAAATAGATTAATATATTTTAGGTTCAAATGAAAAAGAATTTTATGCAGAGAAAGGACTGATTAAAATGGAGGAGAACAAGGAAGTAATATTAACTCAAGAAGGTTTTAACAACTTAGAAAAAGAATTAGAATATTTGAAAACAGAAAAAAGAGCAGAAATATCAGAAAGAATTAAAATTGCTTTAGGTTTTGGTGACTTATCAGAAAATTCAGAATATGACGAAGCTAAAAATGCTCAAGCTGAAAACGAAGCTTTAATTGGGGAATTAGAAAATAAAATAAGATATGCAAAAATAATAGACGAATCAGAAATTGATACAAAAACTGTACAAGTAGGAAATACTGTAAAATTACTTGATATAGAATTCAACGAAGAAATTGCATACACAATAGTTGGTTCAACAGAGGTAGATTTAGCGCAAAACAGAATTTCTAACGAATCACCAATTGGTAAAGCATTATTAGGGGCTAAGAAAAACCAAATAGTTACTTTTGAAGCACCAGTTGGAACAGTTCAATACAAAATTCTATCAATTACAAAATAATTAATATAGTATATTTTAGTACAATAAGAGAGAATGAGCTATAGTAGCTCATTCTTTTTTGTTTCACATTATCATAAAGAGAATTTTTATGGCTACTTTATTCAGAGATAGGTGCTCTTTTTTTGTGGAATATGTTGTAATTTGTGTATAAATTTAGTATAATAGATAACATAATGTTATTCATAAATAATTATGGAAAAATTGAGGAGAGCTTGTAATGAAATTATCTGACTTTAATTATGAGTTACCAACAGAATTAATTGCTCAAACTCCGTTAGAAAAAAGAGATGAAGCAAGACTAATGGTAATACATAGAAATGACAAAACAGTTGAACATAAAATTTTTAAAGATATATTAGATTACTTAAAACCAGGAGATTGCTTAGTTAGAAATAACACAAAAGTAATTCCAGCTAGGCTATACGGTATAAAAGAAGTTACTGGAGCTAAAGTAGAGTTTTTACTACTAAACAGAATTGAAGGTGATACCTGGGAAGTTATGGTTAGACCAGGTAAAAAGCTTTTACCTGGTGCTAGAGTTAGTTTTGGAGATGGCTTACTAAAAGCTGAAATTATGGATAAAATGGAAGGTGGAAACAGAAAAGTAAAATTTGAGTACAATGGTATTTTTAATGAGATACTAGATCAAATTGGATTAATGCCACTTCCACCATACATAAAAGAAAAGCTTGAGAAAAAAGAGATGTATCAAACAGTATATGCAAAATATGATGGTTCAGCAGCAGCTCCAACAGCAGGACTTCATTTTACAGAGGAATTATTAGAAAAAATAAGAGCAAAGGGAGTTAAAATAGCAAACGTAACGTTGCATGTTGGAATAGGTACTTTTAGACCTGTAAAAGAAGAAAACATAGAAGACCACGATATGCATACAGAACATTTCTACATTAAAGCTGAAGATGCTGAAATAATAAACAATACAAGAAAGAATGGCGGTAGAATAATTGCTGTTGGAACAACATCTTGTAGAGTACTTGAATCTGTATCAGACGAAAATGGTTTTGTAAAAGAAATAGAAGACGATACAAGTATATTTATTTATCCGGGATATAAGTTTAAATGTGTAGATGCTTTAATAACAAATTTCCATTTACCTGAATCTACATTGCTTATGCTAGTATCTGCATTAGCAGGAAGAGAATTTATGCTAGATTGTTACAAGGAAGCAGTAGAAGAAAAATATAAATTTTTTAGTTTCGGAGATGCAATGTTTATAGTTTAATTTTGGGGACGGAGCAAAAAATTAAAGTTAACGTAAAACAAATTAGGGGCACGAAGCAAAAATAAAGTTAACGTAAAATACGAAAAATTTCTGATAGAACGATTAATAAATTAGAAAGGGGTTTTAAATTAAATATGAGTAAAGAAGCAATAACATATGAGCTACTTCACGTAGATAAAAACTCGGGTGCTAGAAGAGGTGTAATTCACACACCACATGGAGATATTCAAACTCCAGTATTTATGCCAGTTGGAACTCAAGCAACTGTTAAAACAATGACCCCAGATGAACTTAAAGATTGGATAGATGCAAAAATAATTTTATCTAATACATATCACTTATATTTAAGACCAGGAAGCAAACTAATTAAGGAAGCTGGAGGGCTTCATGGTTTTATGAATTGGGACAGAGCAATACTTACAGATTGTGGTGGATTCCAAGTATTTAGTTTAAAAGATCTAAGAAAAATAAGTGAAGAGGGTGTTGAGTTCAAATCACATTTAGATGGAAGTAAACATTTCTTTTCTCCAGAAAGCGTAATGGAAACTCAAGAAGATTTAGGTGCAGATATTATAATGGCTTTTGATGAATGTGTTGAATATCCAGCATCTTATGAATATACAAAGCAATCAATGGAAAGAACAACTAGATGGGCAAAACGATGTAAAGAAGCTCATACAACAACAGATAAACAAGGTTTATTTGGAATAATTCAAGGTGGATTTTATAAAGACTTAAGAGATAAAAGCTTGGAAGATTTAATTGCGCTTGATTTTCCAGGATATGCAATTGGAGGAATAAGCGTAGGGGAGCCAAAAGAAGAATTTTTAGATATTCTAAGATATGTAGCACCTAAAATGCCAGAGAACAAACCAAGATATTTAATGGGAGTTGGAACTCCAGATTATTTAATAGAAGCGGCATTGGCCGGAATAGATATGTGCGATTGCGTTCTACCAACAAGAATTGCAAGAAATGGTACAGCTTTAACATGGAGCGGCAAGGTTGTAGTAAGAAATGCAACTTACGAAAAAGATTGGGGACCACTTGATCCAGATTGTGATTGCTACACATGCAAGAATTATACCAGAGCATATCTAAGACATTTGGTTAAAACAAAAGAAATTTTAGGAGATAGATTATTATCAATTCACAACTTGTATTTCTTATCAAAATTAATGGAACGTGTTAGGTTAGAAATTGAAAATGATAATTTATTAAACTTTAAGAAAGAATTTTATAGCAAATATGGCTATGACGAGTAGATAGATTAAAGTAAGAAAGGAAGTTGAATATGACTCTTATTGATGAACGTGAAGTTTATTATGAACAAGAGAAAAAGAGAAAAACATTTAAAAGTATAATTACTGCAATTATAGTGCTTACTATTATAGCAATTATTTTATTGCTATTTATTAAAATTAGAGATTACGGAAAACTACGCATTTATGTTGATGGTGAGGAAATATCAAATATAGAAGATATAATTCTGTTAAAAGATAATAACGGAAAATTAGTTGAAAAAGATGGTAAATTATATTTTTCTGTACGAGATATGTCTAATTTATTAAAAAGACAATATTACAACAGTGAATATAAGAAAAAAGGTGAAGATAAAACAAAGTGCCAAATAAGAAATGAAAATGAGTATACATCTCTTATTTCTAATTCATCAAACATATACAAATCTATAATTCCTGTTGTTAATGAGCAACAAAATAATAATGATGATGAGTTTGTTAGTATACCAAGTGTTGAATACGAGTACTTTAATATAGGTGATGATGCAAAATACGTTGATGATAAAATATACGCAAATTCAGATGCAATAGGATTAGCCTTTGATGTTGCTATTTCTTATGATGCAAAAAAGAAAACAATTAGAATATCAACATTAGATTACATAGAAAACAATGTTGCTAAAAAAATGAGAGGAGATGTTGTAGATTCTTCAGAATACGATTATGCCAATAAAAGACTTTTAAAATATGGTATGTCTATTGTAAAAGATGAAAGTGGAAACTTTGGAGTAGGAAGCTTTTCAAATGCTGATAAAATTGGTTCATATGTAGCAAGCTGCAAATATTCATATATAGCGTTTAATGAAGCTCAAAAAACACTAAATGTTGTAACAAGCAATGATGGAAAGGCTGGTATACTTTTTCTAGACTTAGATAAGCAAGAAGTTGTTAACAACATGGCAACCCAGTATGATGAAATAAAAACTATGGATAATGATTTCAAATATTTTATTGTTAAGAGCCAAGATAAATATGGAATTATAAAAGAGAATGGTGATGTACTTTTAAATACTGTATTTGATGATATTGGTGTTGATGATGGACTTTATACAGATGTTTCAAATAAATACATTATGAATAGCAAATATATTCCAGTTAAACAAAATGGATTATGGGGATTGTACGATGTTGACGGAAACGAAGTTATAGAGCCACAATTTTCAGAATTTGGATGCTCTATAGCGCAAAGTGGTGGAAGTGTAACTATAATTCCTAACATAAGCGAAAACAAAGATGCTGCAGTATTTTTATATAACAAAGAAAAAGGTTTATATGGAATTTACAATACTGAAACGGGAGAAAAGATAGCAATTTCATTAGTAGAAGTTTTCAAAAGAACTGAAGATGGAATCGACAATTACTATATCAACCACGTTCTAAACAAAGATAATTCGAAGGTTCATACATTAGATGTACGAAAAGATTTATAATATAAGATAGATAAATATAAAAAGAAAGACTGCGATGGAAATTCCACCGCAGTCTTTTGTCTTCACTTGTCCAGCTCAATCTGGAAGCCGGATTCTTCGAATCCAGAAATGTCAGCAAAAGTCAGCAGACCAATGGTCTCAGAGTCCACAATTTTGACTCCGCAGTTCGACCACGTGTTGATTCCGTCGATGTTAATTTCATTGTCTCGATCAAGGCCATTACAAACTGTGCAGTACCTTGAGGATACGTCTACTGGAATAAAGAAAGTCCTCTCGGATACAGGCTTCTCAACTCCTCTGTTGAACATTTTCAGTTCAGCTTCAAATTTGAGGGTTGTCCCGCCATCTACGTCCGAAAACAAAACGGTAACAAACTCAATCCGTATTACATCAACATTGAATGCAACCCGAGACTGAATAGCATTTTTCAGTACATTCTGAAATTTTTCCTGAATTGGCTTCAGAAAATCCTCGCGTACCTTAGCTTTCTGCCGAACCTCATCCTGAAGAATCGGTTTAAGGAATTCTGCAAATTCTTTTGTGCTTGCCATAATAAACACCCTTTCTTGTATGGCTTCTTTTTGGCTTTGAGTAGCAATCCCCACATCTACTCCCGGACATTTATCTCTGTGGGTTCAGAGATAAAACATACCTGTGACAATCGGTTTTTTGATCCCAATAAAATAAAACTTGAATCTCAACCGCTTTTCAAAGGATACTACTATAATTATACATTATATTATGTAAATTTGCAAATAAAAGAGGTTGACATTACGTTTATTTGTAGTATAATAAATACATCAAAAACAAAAATGAGACAAAGTAGAATGTCACTTTTTATCAGAGAGGATTTGCAAAAAGTGCTGAAAGCAAGTCTTAAAAATATGTTCGAAAAACTACCTCATTGTTGCCAATTAAAAGTTGGACGTGATGCTTGCGTTAAAGGCGTAAATTAAGTAAAAAATAGGATGGAACCGTGCCATTATAAGCACTCCTAAAGATTATTATGTAATAGTCTTTAGGAGTTTTTTGTGTTTAAAACATAGCTCATCTGTTTTATCTCCTATATGTATCTTCCATTACTTGGATATATCAATATTACGTTCCTTACTGGTCGCTCTTACATAGTATAATTACATACTATTTACCATCTACGCTTGTTTAGTTGAAAATTCAAGATATTGATAAGCTCCCAAACTGCGCGTCACTTCATATTGATATATCTAAGTAATGGATTAAAATGGAGATAAAAAAGATGAACCCAGGTAGAACCACAAAAAACTCCCATAGGCTAGAAGGAGGATTTTTTATGATTAAAGTAGAACTAAAGGATGGCTCAATACTAGAAGTTGAGCAAGGAAAAAGTGTTTTTGATGTTGCAAGTCAAATAAGCGAAGGGTTAGCAAGAATGGCTACAGCAGGAAAAGTTGATGGAGAAGTAGTAGATTTAAGATACGCTCTTGAAAAAGACTGCAAACTAGAAATATTAACTTTCGAGTCAGATATTGATGGAAAAAAAGCATATTGGCATACAACATCACACATAATGGCTCAAGCTGTTAAAAGATTATGGCCAGATACAAAACTTGCAATAGGACCAGCTATAGACGATGGTTTTTATTATGATTTTGACACGGTTGAGACTTTTAATGATGAAGATAAAGAAAAAATTGAAGCCGAAATGAAGAAAATTATTAAAGAAGATTTACCAATAGAAAGATTTTCGCTACCAAAAGATGAAGCACTAAAATTAATGGCAGATGAGCCATATAAAGTAGAGCTTATAAACGACTTAGCAGAAGGAGAAGAAATATCTTTCTACAAACAAGGAGATTTTACAGATTTATGTGCAGGACCGCATTTAATGAGTACTGGAAAAGTAAAAGCTGTTAAAATTCTCTCAAATTCTGGAGCTTACTGGAGAGGTAGCGAAAAAAATAAAATGCTTCAAAGAATTTACGCAGTATCTTTCCCAAAAGCTAGTCAACTAGAAGAGTTTATTCAGTTACAAGAAGAAGCAAAAGAGCGTGATCATAGAAAAATTGGAAAAGATTTAAAACTATTTATGACACACAAATTAGTTGGTGCTGGACTTCCAATATATTTACCAAATGGTGCAACAATTAGAAGAACTCTTGAAAGATATATTCAAGACAAGGAGCTTGCACTAGACTATTGGCATGTGTATACACCATCTTTAGCAAATGTAGATTTATATAAAACAAGTGGACACTGGGATCATTATAAAGACGACATGTTCCCATCAATGAAAATGGATAATGAAGAGCTTGTACTAAGACCTATGAATTGTCCACACCATATGCTAATTTACAAGAGCGAACTTCGTTCTTACAAAGATTTACCAATTAAAATAGGAGAGCTTGCTCATGATTTTAGATGGGAAAATAGTGGTGCTGTTTGCGGACTAGAAAGAGTACGTCAAATGTGTCAAAACGATGCACATTTATTTGTAAGACCTGATCAAATTAAAGAAGAAGTTGGTAAAGTATTAAATTTAATTAAAGAAGTATATCAAAAAGACTTTGGATTCTCTGCAGAATCATTTAAATATAGATTATCACTAAGAGATAAAGCTAATGTAGAAAAATATATAGATAATGATGAAATGTGGGAGACAGCTGAAAATCAATTAAGAGAAATTCTAAAAGAATTAAAAATTGATTTTTATGAGGCAGAAGGTGAAGCTGCATTCTATGGTCCAAAAATTGATATACAAATTAAAACAGCATTGAACCATGATATAACAATTCCTACATGTCAATTGGACTTTGCATTACCAGAAAGATTTGATTTAACATATGTTGGAGAAGATGGAAAAGAGCATAGACCAGTTGTTATTCACAGAGCTATTCTTGGATCTTCTGATAGATTTATTTCTTTCTTATTAGAAGAAACAAAAGGAAATCTTCCAACATGGCTTGCTCCAACTCAAGTAAAAATATTACCTATTTCAGATAACCATATGGAATACGCTAAAAAGGTTAGAGCAGAGCTTATGAAACTAAACATTAGATCAAAACTTGATGACAGAAATGAAAAAATTGGATACAAAATTCGTGAAGCACAACTTGAAAAAGTACCATACATGCTTATTATTGGAGATAAAGAAGTTGAAAATAATGCTGTTGGTGTTAGATCTCATAAAGATGGAGATGTTGGTGCTATGAGCTTAGAAGAGTTTAAAAACAAAATAAAATACGAAATAGACAACTTTGTTATAGAAAAATAGTTTTTATGATAGCAGGTGACCTATTTATGGTCACTTGCTACAAAAGGATGTGGAGATATGAATGGTGCAATAGCCAAAATAATCAATGACAATTATTTAGTAAGATGTGCTCAAATTTTAAACAACAAAAGTCGTGTAACTAAATATGAAAACAAAGAAGACAAAAAAGAAGTAATTATAGTTAAAGCTGAAGGAATAAGGCTTTCAGATGGATCATTAAAGGAGATAGAAGATGGCTTTAATACAGTTATGCTTTATAAACGCGGTAGTGTTTTAACTATTAATTTATGGGGAACAAATTATAGCATACAGATGTACAAAAAGGAAACTGAAAATGGAAATTTGTATTATCTGCGCAACAAAAAATTAGGCATTAAATATAAACAAGCTGTAGATTATTTGGATGAAGAATTTAAAACTGAAAAATCGTTTTTTGAATTCAGAACGCCACAAAGTATAGTAAATACAGTATATGCAGTGTATAATTTGGATTTATTTGAACCTATATACTACTACGAAGAAATATATGGAAATGCATCAGATGTACACACAATTAATGTTGCTGTTAACAACGAGTTGTCAAAAGTCGGAAATGAAAAATTGATAGAGATTTTAAAAAAATCATATGATGATAAAGATGAGCTTAGTTCTGAGGATGCAGAAAAAATAGAAAAAGTAACTTTAGAATTTTACAAGAATCATATAGACGAGCTCGATTTAGATCATGTTCCGGAAGACATAAAAAATAAATTAGGAATACAAAGTAAAAAGGAGAGCAATGTAAATACAAAAGAGCATAGCAATGAGACAAAAACAGAGCTTGCTAAAGAAATTGAAAATGGCTTAGAAAAAAACGAAGAATTATCAAGCAATGAAGAGCATTATAAATTAGATTATGGTAAATATCTTAATTCAACGATATATGCAAGTACATTTGAAATTGAACAAAATGAAGATTTTAAGTCTTTAAATTCAGATATAATAGAGGCCTATAAAGAAATGTATGCAGAAATATTTGAAACAGAAGGCGTAGACTTTTTTGTAAAGTTTGATATGTTTGAAAATGCAGTAGACATACAAGATTCAGAAATGACAGATTATTATACAGAAATGGATTTTGATGATATGGTAACTCCATCTGAAGAGCTAGAGATGATGGTCGAAGCAATGGAGCAAAGCAGTAATGAAGAAAACAATAAGGCAGATGAAGATATTTCTGAAATGGAAGGTCAAAACAAATCAATAAAAAAGAGAAGAGTAACTAAAAGTGAAAAAGAGTATATTGATAAATTTAGTATATTTAGCAACGATGGATGTAAAGACGAAATTGAACCAAAAGATATTGATGATGAAGCTAAAGTAGAGTCTTTGCAAATAATAAAAAACAACATAATATCTAAAGATATTGAATTTACTGATTTCAGATCAGTTATAGAAGCAATAATTGGTGTTCATGAAGAGTTGCAAGAAGAAATTGATGTAAAGCAAAATGAACATGATGAAACTGCAGGTATTAATTCAAATAATGTAGCAACGTCTGAAAGTACAAAATTAAAAGAGCAAAGAGATGAAGGCAGTGATTTTGTAGGAAGATAAGTTTTAAAGGATGTGAAATATATGGATGCTATTGAAAATGGCGAAAAATATAAATGGCGTATAGATGCAAATAATGCGTATTTTAGAAGAATTTTATCAATCTTATCTACTAAGTGTAAAGTAATTCCGGTTTCTTTTAATGATAAAACTGGTAAGGAGCAGGAAAGCAAATTAATTCAAATTGCCGATTCACAGAATAATTCAGTAAGTTTATCTAAAAAGAAAAACGTTATTAAAGTTGCACTAGACGGCACTAATTTTGTTTCTCAATTAGCTTTTTCTGAGGATGGAACAAAATATGGATATCAGAATAAGCTACTTGGAGTTGAATACTATATTTCCGAACGAGAAATGGAAGACGAAACTCTTGAAAGAATTTTCTCAAAGAAAATAGGCGATATAATTTTAAGGGCTAAGTATTATGTAAGGGGCGATTTTGTTTTAATAACCGAATTTATTCAGCAAGGAGCCGACGAAAAAAGTAGTGTTGCACTAGTTAATACAAAAGCGAAAAAGATGAATGATATAGAGTTATTAAGGTACATAGATGAGCAAATTGAAATTTCTATGGAGGATGAATTTGATGAAGAGGAATCAGATATAGAAGATGCAGAGCAAAATGAAGTTTATGATGAACTAGATGAAATTGCCATAAGAGAAGCTCACAACAAAGAATTAGAAATAAATGACACAGTATCTCAAGAAAGCGACGAAATAGTTTTATTTACTGATGCAATAAATTATAAAATATGCGCTTACGATTTTCCATATAATGTAGATGAGTTTGATAATAAGGATTACGAAAAGTTTACTAAAGGTCTAATTAACAAAAAGGTAAGCAGTAATAAACAAGATAACGAGGAAGAAGAAATAGAAGACGAGATTATTGAAGAACAAGAACTTGAAGAAGATGATTATTATTACAGTTCCGAAAATGACCATTATCAAGTGTTTTACAAGGAAGCAATAGAAGATCCAATATTAAAAAACGATACCATAAATATGATTTATGCATCAATAAGCATAGAAAATCAGGAAATAATTGATATAGCTGAATCATTAAATGAGGTTAAAGATGAATTCGAAAAGGCTGAGAGAGTAATAAGAAAGTATTACAAAAACAATAAATCTAAGGGAACTACGCAAGGTCAAATAGAAATAGAAGAAAAATAATTATTATAATTTCGAAAAAAAGATTTTGGCTAACAAAAGTTAAGAATAAGTGGGGGTTAAAAAATGAATACAATAATGTATATATTTTTATTTTTTATATATGCTTTTTTTGGATGGTTGATGGAGGTAATAGTAGGTGCCATTGAACGAAAAAAAATTGTAAATAGAGGATTTATGGTTGGTCCCTATTGTCCAATATATGGATTTGGAGGAACAGCAATTACATTATGTTTGCAAAATTACAAAGATAGCCCTATAATTCTTTTCTGTGTTGCAATTGTTATATGTGGCGTGCTAGAGTATTTAACAAGCTACATAATGGAAAAAATATTTAAAGCAAGATGGTGGGATTATAGCAAAAAGAAATACAATATAAACGGTAGAGTTTGTTTAGAAACAATTATTCCTTTTGGTATATTAGGATGCTTAATTATATATGCAATAAATCCAACGGCCCTATACTTTTTGAATAAAGTTCCAATAAACATTTTAAATATTGTAGCAAATTGTTTAGTTGGAATATTTACAGTTGATTTTATTATTTCATTTTTTGTTATTTCAAAGATCAGGAAAACGGTTAAAGTTGTTAACAAAGAAGATACTTCAGACAACACCGAGGAAATAACAAAAAAAGTAAAGGAAATACTACTAAATAGTACTATTTTTGATAAGAGATTAGTGGATGCATTCCCTAAATTTAGCATAGATCAAGTTAAGAAAAAAATTAAAGAAAAAACAGACCAAGTAATAGAGAATGTATCTAAGGCAAAAGATGAAGCAGCAGAGAAAATAAAAGAAGGAGCAAACAAAGTTAAAGAAACAACAATAATGGTAAAAGACAGTGCTGCCGAAAAAATAATTGAAGGTGCAAATAAGGTTAAAGAAACTACTGCTAAAGTAAAGGATACAGCTACACAAAAAATAAAAAATAGTGCAAATAAAGTAAAAGAGTCTACTTCAAAATCAAAACATCAGGACGACTAGAGCATAATTAATAAGTGTAATGATACATATTTCATAATAGTATAAATAAATGATTCTTTACGATACAAATATACATAAAATAGTTAAATAATATACTAATACCATATAGACATTTTACATAATAAGTGTTATAATAATTAACATAAGTTTTTGTAAAGGGGTAAATCTAGATGATAAGTAGGTTGTTAAGAAGCAAAAAAATAACTGAATTATTAGAAGCAAAGAAGATTGACAATAGTGTTATTAATGCTATAAAAGAAAATGAAAAATCATATGACGAATTAAAGAAGCAAATTAAAAAATTAGAAGATAGCGCAGATTTAATTCTTGAAAAGATAAATCGTAAAAAATATGAAAGAGCAAGAGCTGGTATATTTAAAATAAAAGATCAAATTGAATATACCAAAGAAATAATGGACTTAAAGAATGATTACCAAGCTAAATTAGAAGAAATTGATGAAATAGAGCAAGAATGTAGTAACAAAGAAGAAATATGCATGGAACTTAAAGCTGAAATTGAAGAGCAATACACAGCTTATCAAGAAAACGAAATTCTTATAAAAACTGTTGAAAAGATTGAGCTAAGAGGAATAGATTTATCATCACAATTTTATAAGAAGTATATAAAACATGTTAATACATATTTAAATTCAGTGTATAGCATTGAGAAAAAAACAAAAATACCTGTTCCAGAAGTTAAAGATTTAGCTTTTCTACTTGGTGTTTTAAAAAGAAATGATGAACTTCACAATAAATCTAATAACGTTGATATAAAAGAAGAAAATTCGAAAAAATCAACAAATAAGAAAATAACTAAAAAAGTAACTAATGCTAAAAAGGTTGTGCAAGAAATTGCCGCTGGTAATACTAGTAAAACAAATAATGAGACAAACAAGAATATATCAAACGAAGTAAATACAGTAATTTCAAGCAATCATGCAGTTAGTTAGTAAAGTTGACAATATATTTTTTTTATAATAATATAAAAATAGAGTAGGCTATGTATTATAAGTTACATAGCCCATTTTAATGGACATAAGAAAGGAAACAAAAGTGAATCTTAAGACAAAAAGAATAATATATATTAGCTTAATAATTATTAATTTTATAGTTATATTTATGTTTTCATCACAAGATTCGGAAGAATCTTCTAAAACAAGTGGTGTGGTTGTAAACAGGGTAGTTAATACAATTTCAAATACAAACAAAAAAGTTAAAAAGGAAAAGTTGGAAGATGACGTTACATTTGTTGTAAGAAAGTGTGCACATTTTTCTATATATACAATATTAGGAGTTTTACTTAGTTTATTTGCAAATACATTTAACTCACAAATAAAGTATAAAATTCTTGGATGTTTAATAGTTGGCTTCCTGTATGCTATATCCGATGAAATACATCAAAGTTTTGTAGGTGGAAGAAGTCCAGAAATTAGAGATGTTTTAATAGATACATGCGGTGTTTTGTGTGGTGTGGCAATAGTAAACCTTAAAAAAATATTGAGTATAAAAAATGAAAAATTAAAAACTGAGGAATAAAATGCTAAGCTAAATTTAAAAGTAATAAAAATAATAAAACCCCGCTAATTGCTAATTAGCGGGGTTTTGTAGAAATTAAACTTCAACTTCCACTTTGTTATTTCCGACTTTACAAATCTTGATAAAACTGTACGGATGAACGTTATAACGAATACTAATTAAGATTTCGTGTATGTCTTTTTTTTGAGACAATTCGCTCAGAACAGTTTGGGCAAGTTTGCTCTTAGTTTCGTCTGAAAAATTTTTACTACAGATGATTACTACTTCGTAGTTATCATGGCTGTAGTTAAACCGACCTTTAGAGCATTTTTCGGAAACATTCATAAATAGGACAGCTCCCTTCATATAGTATGTTTCGCATTTTATCACATATGTGTTATAGTATCAACATAATTTTAAAATTTTATTTAAAAATTGTATAAATTTAATGGAAATAATTTATAAATATCAATTGACAGAATTTGTAAATAGTGATAAAATAGTTAACTGTAAGCCGCCTGGGTCGGGTTCATAAAGGTCAATTAAGTTTGGCTACCTAGTATTTTATGCTTAGCGAGTATACAAAAATAAGGAGGTGTACTTAAATGTACGCAGTAATAGAAACATGTGGAAAGCAATATAAAGTTGCTGAAGGTGATGTTGTATTCTTCGAAAAATTAAATCAAGAAGCTGGAGACAAAGTTAAATTCGATAAAGTTGTTCTAGTATCTAATGATGATAAAGTAGAAGTAGGAGCACCTTATGTTAAAGGAGTTTCTGTAGAAGGTGAAGTAGTTGCTAATGGTAAAGCTAAAAAAGTTTTAGTATACAAATACAAAGCAAAGAAAAACTACAGAAGAACTCAAGGACACAGACAACCATATACAAAGGTTGAAATAAAAAGTATAAAAATGGCTTAATTCGAAGTAGCCTAATAATAAACAAAATCCAAATAACGGAAGGAGTGAATAAACATGGCACATAAAAAAGGTGGAGGTTCTACCAAGAATGGTAGAGACAGTGAGTCTAAGCGCCTTGGTTTAAAAAGAGCTGATGGACAAATAGTTCCAGCAGGAAATATTCTAGTAAGACAAAGAGGAACAAAAATTCATCCAGGAACAAACGTAGGAATCGGAAGCGATGATACATTATACGCAAAGGTAACTGGAAAAGTTAAATTTGAAAGACTAGGAAGAGATAAGAAAAAAGTAAGCGTATATCCTGTAGAGGAAAATGCTTAATTACATAAGTAATTATATATTTATAAGGGAGTAGCTTATAAACTACTAGCCAACAATCGCGATATAAATCTGGCTAGTAACCTATATGGTAAGCAAGACTTTTAAAGATGAGGTGAGTAATCATGTAAAATCTTTAAAGGTCTTTTTTGTTTGTTTTTTTGTATTTATAGCTAAAAAAATATTTAAAAATTGTACTTGCATTTGCTTTGACTATAAAAAGTATATATGTTATAAATACATTAATGAGTAAAAAAGACAAAAGATAATCTTTTATGGAGGAAAAATTAATGGAAGAAAATTGGTATAATTTATCGGTTGAAGAAACCGAAAAGAAACTAAATACTAACAGTAAAGAAGGCTTAACAACAGATCAGGTAAATGAAAAAAGATCTGAATATGGATACAATGAATTAAATAAAGAAAAGAAAAAGAGTTTGTTTGTTAAATTTTTAGAGCAATTTAAAGACTTTATGATAATCATATTAATTATTGCAGCTATTGTATCAGGTGTTGTAGGATACATGCAGGGAGAAGGATTTACAGACTCTATAATTATTTTTATTGTAATAATAGTTAATGCTATAGTAGGCGTAGCTCAAGAAAGTAAGGCCGAAAAATCGCTTGAAGCTTTGCAAAAACTTAGTAGTTATGTGGCTAAGGTAGTTAGAAATGGAAATATTGAAGTGGTACCTTCAAAAGACTTGGTTCCTGGAGATATAGTTATTTTAGAAACAGGTGATTTTGTACCAGCAGATTTAAGAATTGTAGAGTGCATTAATTTAAAATCTCAAGAATCTTCGTTAACAGGTGAATCTGTTCCAGTTGAAAAGATGGCCAACAAAATAGACGACAAAAAAGTTGGAATTGGTGATAGAAGCAATATGCTATTTTCATCATCGCTTATAACATATGGTCGAGGTAAAGGAATTGTTGTTAAAACAGGAATGAACACAGAAGTTGGTAAAATTGCCGGAATAATAAGTAGTACTGTTGAAAGCGAAACACCGTTACAAGGAAAACTAAATAAACTTGGAAAGACGCTTGGTATTTCAGCTATCGCAATTTGCGTAGTTATATTTATTATAGGACTTTTATATCATAAAGATCCACTAGATATGTTTATGACTGCTGTAAGTTTAGCTGTTGCTGCAATACCAGAAGGTTTAGCTGCTGTATCAACAATTGTTTTAGCAATAGGTGTTCAAAGAATGGTTAAAAGACATGCTATTGTTAAAAAATTACCAGCTGTTGAAACATTAGGAAGTAGCAGTGTTATATGCTCCGATAAAACTGGAACCTTAACGCAAAACAGAATGACTGTAAAAGAGATATTCTATGATGGAAAATTAGAAAAAATTGAAGACATAAAAGATATTTCTTCAGATTTAAGAGAGCTTGTTTATGTTAGTATGCTTTGCAACGATACAAAAGTTGGGGTAGACAATAAATTAACAGGTGACCCAACAGAAACAGCTTTAATAGATATGGGATTTAATTTAGATTTTCAACCTCCAGTATTAAATATGATGCCACGTATAAAAGAAATTCCTTTTGATTCAAGTAGAAAGCTTATGACTACCGTAAATCAAAGAGATGGTAAGTATTATGTATTTACTAAAGGTGGTGTTGATGAGCTACTAAAAATATGTAACAAATATTTAATGAATGAAAAAATTGAGGACAATTTAGAAGCATATATACCTGATATTAAAAAACAGAATGAGCAAATGGCAGATAAAGCATTAAGAGTGCTTGCAATGGGATATAAAATATTAGATCATGAACCAACAGATGATGAAATGAAAAAAATAGAAAATGATTTAATATACATTGGAATGGTTGGCATGATTGATCCGCCAAGAGAAGAAGTAAAGCTTGCAGTACAAAAATGTAAGAGCGCAGGAATTAAAACCGTTATGATAACAGGTGATCATAAATCAACAGCAGTAGCAATTGCAAAAGAGCTAGGAATTATGAGCGAAGGCGATGAAGCTATAACTGGAAGTCAGCTAGAAGAAATGACTGATGAAGACCTAATAAAGAATGTAAGAAAATATGCTGTATATGCCAGAGTTTCACCAGAGCATAAGGTTAGAATTGTTAAGGCTTGGCAAGCTAATGGAGAAATAGTTGCTATGACAGGAGATGGAGTAAATGATGCTCCAGCACTTAAAACAGCTGATATCGGATGCGCAATGGGAATTGTGGGTACAGACGTATCAAAAGAAGCAGCGGATGTAATTTTAACAGATGATAATTTTGCAACTATTGTATCATCAGTTGAAGAAGGAAGAAGAATATACGACAACATACTTAAAGCTATTCAATTTTTGTTATCAAGCAATGTTGGAGAAATAATTGTGTTATTTATTGCAATATTAATTGCACCATTACTAAGCTCTAAATTTGGTATAGATTTAAACCTAATTACACCACTTTTACCAATTCATATTTTATGGATAAATTTAGTAACGGATTCACTTCCAGCACTTGCACTTGCAGTTGATCCAGCCGAGAAGGATGTAATGAATAGAAAGCCAAATAAAAAACAAAAAGGTATTTTTACAAAAGGAATGAGTTGGAGAATTATATATCAGGGGGTTATGATAGGAATTTTAACTTTAGCTGCTTTTATAATTGGTATTGCAACACCTAATGAAAAAATACCGGCCTTGGTAGAAATGAATGGAAAAACATACTGCATAGAAGAGGTTCAAGATATAGACAATTTACTTGAAAGTGGAAAAGCAAAAATGTTAAGTAAGGAACAAGTTAAAGTTCATATTGGTCAAGCAATGGCATTTATAGTTCTTGCTTTTAGCGAACTTGTACATGTTTTTAACATTAGAAACAATAAAAAATCCATATTTAAAACTGGAATTGGCGGAAACAAGTGGTTATTTGGTGCAATATTGCTAGCTGCAATATTGGTACTTGTAATAGTATTTGTTCCAGCATTTAGACATATTTTTGAAATACCAACATTTTCTACTTCAAATATAATTGAAATAGTTTCATTAACATTTGCACCAATTATAATTGTTGAGTTATTTAAGTTATTTAAATTAAATACAATAAAAGAGCAATAAAAATTATTTAAAGAATGAAAACACTTGTTAATAAAATAACAGGTGTTTTTTGCTCTATAAATTAAAAAAAATTTATAAAAAGTAGTGACTTTAAATAAAAAAAGAAGTAATATATTTATGAGATAAATGGGGAAATTTATTCAAAAGAAGAAGGTAAAAAATAATGATACAATATATAAGCAAAATACCTAGTAAAATAGAATATTACGAATTAGTTAGAGATATATATAAAGATTTTGAAGTTTCAGAAATAGCAGTAGAGCTTAACTCTACAATAACATGTATATGTGCATATAAAGGTGAAAGACTTGTTGGTATGGGGCGCGTAAAAAAAGAAGGCGCTGTTTTATGTATTGAAGACTTAATTGTTAAGCTTGATGCATATAAGGAAGAAATTGAAAACACAATAATTGTAGGTTTAGTTAACGAAGTAAATAGATTAAAATTATTTGATTCTACAATAAGAGATTGTCTAGATATGAGCGTAACAGAAGATCCTGTTAAGAGCATGCATGAGGAAGAGAATAATGATGTAAATATGCAAGAAAAACTAATATATGGAACTCAACAAGTATAAAGACAAAAGATAAAATGAAAAGGGGAGATTATTATGAAAAAGAGTTCAAAATTAGTATTAGTAATTACAATACTAATAATTGTGTTGGTTGTTGCAATTATTGCTTTAATAGTGTTAAGAGGTAGAAATGGAAATACGTCTCAGCAAGAAGAAGTAAAATATCCAGTTGGTGTGTACAAAGTAATTGAGTTTGGAGATAAAGATGGTAATTATGTTGAAGATTACAATTACACAGAAGATGATGAAGGAAACAAAGTAAATACAATTGCTGCAATGCTTCTAAACAATCAAATTGCTTATTTCAATATTAATAATGATGGTAGTGGAACATACATAGATAGCAGGGGAACAAAAAATGTTAATTTCACTAACGATTATTATACATTTAATGGTGAAGAAAAGAAATATGAGTACACATATAAAGATGATAAATTTTGGTATGCAGATGAAGAATACCCAGAGGTTTATTGTGTATTCAAGAAAACCTCAATGGATGAAATAGAGTTAATTTTTTCTGGAAAAGGTGGAAGTATGCCTATTAAGGAAGCTAAAGTTGGAGATTTCATTTGTTTAGGTCAATACGAGCAAGATCCAAGCACACAAGGTAAAGAGCCAATTTATTGGAGAGTTTTAGATAAATCGGACGGAAAAATACTTGTTATTGCAGAGAATCTTATTGAAACAAAAGCATTCAATGAAGATACTAATGCAAACAATGTAAATGATGTAACATGGGAAAATTCTTCATTAAGAAAATTTTTAAATGAGGATTTTATAAATAATAATTTTTCTGAAGATGAAGTTAAAAAAATTGTAACAACAAGCAATTCAAACAGTAGCAGTAATCAAGTTTTATCAAACTATTGGAGATTTGACAAAGCTCCATATAGTGATATGTCAAGCCAAAATCATGCAGATGGAAATACAACAGAAGATAAAGTATTTTTGCTTTCTGTTGACGAAGTATTAAAGTATTTTCCAAACGAAAATGAAACTGGAGACGATAAAAGTGAATATCCATTTAATATAATTAAAACTTCTGATGATAGAACAGCGTATGTTACAAAGGCTGCAACACAAGGTTACTTCGATTATGAAACTGGTGAAGGAGCTTGGATAACAAGAACATTGTCTGATCCAAATAACAGAGTTGTATATATTACTGGTAAGGGACAATTCTTTAACTTTTATACAAATGCACCAATGTTTATACGCCCAGCAATGTGGATTTCAACGAATTAAGGATTTCTAGCAATGTGAAATTTAACAGATTAATTAACAATAATAAAAAAAGATCTCTTAAGCGGAGATTTTTTTTTATTGCGGTAAAGCTTAGGTACAAAAAAAGTATGATTTGTTAAATTCAAAAAATGGAGAATTTTGTATAATTTTGGTTGTAACTATTTATAATTAGTGATATAATAAGGTTCGTTGATTTAATAAAGGTTGGAGGAATTGTAAAAATGATTAATACAAAAAGAACTAAGATAGTTTGTACAATAGGACCTGCTACAAAAGATGTAGAAGTATTAAAAGCCATGATGAGAGCTGGAATGAATGTTGCAAGACTTAACTTTTCTCATGGTTCATTTGCTGAACAAGAAGTATATTATAACGCAGTAAAGCAAGCTAGTAAAGAAGTTGGTTTACCAGTTGCTATACTATTAGATACACAAGGCCCTGAAATTAGAACAGGAAAATTAAATGAAAACCCAGTTATACTTAAAGCTGATGAAACATTTACTTTAGTAAATGAAGATATAATTGGTGATTCAACAAAAACATCTGTTACATACAAGGAGCTATACAAAGATGTAGAGCCTGGAACAATTATTTTAATTGATGATGGAAAAATTGAACTTGAAGTAATTGAAATAAAAGAAAAAGATGTTGTTTGTAAGGTAACAAATGGTGGTGAACTAGGAAACAGAAAAAGCGTAAATATTCCTGGAAGACACATAAACTTACCAGCATTAAAAGAAAAAGATATAAACGACTTAAAAGATGCTTGTAAATATGATTTTGACTTTATTGCTGCTTCATTTATAAGATGTGCAGATGATGTAAACCAAATTCGTAAAGTATTAGTAGAAAATGGCGGAGCAAAAATAAAAATTATCTCTAAAATTGAGTCTCAAGAGGGAATAGATAACTTTGATGAAATTCTTGAAGTATCTGATGGAATAATGGTTGCTCGTGGTGACATGGGAGTAGAAATTCCTATGGAGGGAGTACCAGCTGTTCAAAAGAAATTAATAAAAGAATGTAACAAAGCAGGAAAAATAGTTATAACAGCTACTCAAATGCTAGACTCTATGATGGTTAATCCAAGACCAACAAGAGCTGAAGTATCAGATGTTGCAAATGCTGTATACGACTTAACAGGAGCTATTATGCTTTCTGGAGAAAGTGCAATGGGTAAATATCCAATAGAGTGCGTTGAAACTATGTCTAAAATAGCTCAAGCTACAGAAGCTGCAATCAGCTACGACAAGAGATTTGCAAGAAGAAATATAGACTTAGACAACATAGATTATGAATATTACCTAGATTACTCAATTTGCACAGCCGCAAAGCAATTAAAGGCAAAAGCTATAATTGCATATACAGAGGAAGGTCATACGCCTCAAAAATTATCTTCATTATTAGCTACATGTCCTATAATTGCTGTAACTAAAAATGAAAAGATATATAGACAATTATCAATAGTTGCAAATGTTATTCCATTATTAATTGAAAATGGTGAGACACCACAACAAATTATTTCAAACGGAATAGACAAAGCTGTTGATTTAGGTATAATAGCTAGAGGCGACGTTCTTGCTGTTGTTGGAGGTAACAAAACATTAGACAATAGAGATACAAGAATGAATAGAACTATTGGTGGAGTAGTTACTGCATAATTAAATAAAATACAAATTTATTATTACAAAATATACAGAATATTACAACAATATTACATAAGTGTTACACTAAGTTTGCAGAAATGTTACAAATATGGTATAATTAACTATATCAGATAGAAGGTGATGTTATGTTAATTATATATATTTTGTATTTAGTTCTATTTGTTATTATTGGAGTTGTTGGAATTATCTGTATGAAAATTAAAATGGCAGGTATAAACATAACCGATTTCATTAGATTTATAGCTGCAGTTAACGATTTAGATAATTTATATATATTTTCAAAAAATAACAAAAACATGACAGAAAAAGAAGAGATGGCATTTATAAAAACTGCTGAGAAAATGTTTGAGGCATTTGAAAAAGTTCCATCAATGATGTGGGAAGACGAATATGACAAATACAACGAAGTATTAGAGAAATATAAAGACTTAAGAGTATTAAGATGGGCAGATGCCAATGTATAAAATACCAAATTATTTTAAATAATTTGGTATTTTTTTATTTGCTAAAAAGTATAATGAAATATAAATATATTTTTTAGAGGATTAATATGAAAATAAGATATTTTGATTACGCTGCAACAACACCTGTAAGGCAGGAAGTATTAAGTGAAATGATTCCATATTTGGGTGTTGAGTATGGAAATCCTTCGTCTATATATTCACTTGGGCGTCACAATAAAAATGCAATTGAAATTGCAAGAAAAAGAGTTGCTAATGTATTGCATGCTAAAAAGAATGAAATATATTTTACTTCATGCGGGAGTGAGAGCGACAATTTGGCAATAAAGGGAATTATGATGGCCAATAAGGATAGAGGCAATCATATAATAACAAGCAAAATTGAACATCCAGCGGTGCTAAATACGTGTAAATGGATGGAGAAGAATGGTTACGAAGTAACATATTTAAATGTTGATAGCAATCGGTAGAATTAATTTAGACGATTTATATAGATCAATTACGTCTAAAACGGTACTTATTTCTATAATGTTTGCAAATAATGAAATAGGAACAATTCAGCCGATAAAAGAAATAGGTGAGATAGCAAAATTAAAAAATATTATATTTCATACCGATGCAGTTCAAGCTGTAGGTAATGTAGGAATTAATGTAAACGAACTTAACATAGATGCTTTGTCTTTGTCAGGACATAAAATATATGCTCCAAAAGGTGTTGGCGCTTTATATGTAAGAAGTGGAATAAAATTTGAAAGAATTTTGCAGGGGGGTCATCAGGAATTTGGAAAAAGATCTGGAACCGAAAATGTTGCATCAATTGTTGGTTTAGGAAAGGCAATAGAGCTTATATATAACGAATTTGAAGTGCATAACATGAAAGCAATAGGTTTAAGAAATTATTACATAAAAAGGATAACAAATGAAATAAAAGATGCCAAAATAAATGGCGACCCAATAAATAGACTTCCAGGAAATGCTAATGTATCTTTTAAAGATATTGATGCAAGCCAGTTATTAATGTACCTAGATGCAAATGGCATATGCGCTTCTGCTGGATCTGCATGTACGTCTGGTTTAGCAGAACCATCGCATGTTCTTGTGGCTATTGGTCTTAAAGAAGAATATATAAATGGATCAATTAGAACTACTTTCGGAAGGTATACTACAAGAGATGATGTAGATTATTTGGTTGATTGTATGGTAAAGAGTATAAATTATATGAAAAAACAAAAATAATATAGTTATATTAATAAGACGATTACGTTACAATTATACTATTGTGCACATAATCGTCTTTAATTATTCATTATTCCTCAGTTTCGGTTTCGTCATTTTTTTCAAAAAATTCTCTGCTGTTACAATCTAATTTTTCACCTTTTAAGCATTTTCCGTGATGTTTACATGTTGTACATATTTTAGAATGTTTTACTTTGTTTGCCCATATTTCAATTTCGTAGAATTTATTTGCACACAAAGGTCCAAAAACAAATTGTCCTTCTTTATCTGTAAAAGTATGAGTTACGGGTTTTCGTTCTTCTTTTTTTCCGTCTTTTTCAACTTCAATTAGTTTTACAACTGCTTCTTTTACTGGTTCGTCGTAGCAATCTTTTATTACTCCATATATAACAGAGCGGTTATCTTCAGGAAGATGAATGTCTATATCAAATTGTTTTCCGGCTGAAATAAAGCCGTTAACACCAACTACAGGGCAAATATTTTTATCATATTCCATTTCAATTACTCCTTCCAATAGTTAATACTTAGCTAAAAATTAGCTAGATATTATATATTATGAGAAATTAATTGATTGGTGATGAAATATGTAGAAAAAAACCTAATCCCATTTTTTTTGAGATTAGGTTATTTATTTAAATTTGGTATTGTTTCTGGTAAAAGAAGCGGAACATCGCATTTTATTCTTAATTTTTTTCTTGAGAAAAGATGTGATAGGCCATATAAAAATGCTCTTACTCTACCATAATATTTTTTAAAGTTTGAAAGAGTAACAGTGTACACTAAATTGTTAAATACTCTTTTTCCATGTCTGTCACATAAAGTAGCGTATTCTTTTGAATTTATTAAATTAATTAAATCTTGCTCTTGGTAGATATGTGGAACAAATCTTCTGTATGCTTGTGGTCCATATACGTTGTATATTAGGTTGAATTTTAAGTATGATTTTTTGAACACAACGTCGGTTTTAAATATTTTATTAAACATATATTGTTCGTAATCTATTTCAGCAAGAATGTCTCGTATATCGCTTTTTATTTCATATTTTAATAACGATTTCATAAAAACCTCTTCTTTTGTCATAAATTTAACTAAATTATAACATATAAATTTTTTTTGTAAAATGCTTTTTCTTAAATTTTGATAACACCTTAAAATATTTATAAATAAAAAGGTATATATAAATTTCGAATCTTACTGGTCGCTCTTACATAGCAAAAAAAATACTATGTTCCATCGACAATTGTTTGAAGCAACTTATAGTTTAATGTGTGCTCCCAAACTGCGCGATTCTTCATTTTTATATACCTTTTTATTCATATAATAACTCTACATTTTAAGGTGTTATCAAAATTTAAGTTTAATATTTACAAATTTGGGTAACTTAAGATTAGGTGATTTTATGGAAAAATTCAAAAAAATATTTATCATTTCTTTTTTACTTTTGGTTTATATGTACGTTTGCAATATTTCGTTTTTACCAAGCAGTATCATTATTTTTGAGGGAGAAAGCGTAAATTTAAAAACAATAGCAGGAATAAATATAAAAAGAGCCAAAAAGAATTATGCTCCAGTTGTACAAACATTGGCACAAGAGGGGCTAACAGAAAACACATATAATACAGCAGGTTTATTTGAAATAAATTTAGATTTATTCGGTACAATTCCTGTTAAAGAAATAGATGTTAATGTTATACCCAAAACCAAGGTGATTCCATCAGGTGATTTAATAGGAGTAAAGATGTATACATCAGGAGTTTTAGTAGTTGGAATGTCAGAAATAGAAGGTGAAGACGAAGTTTTATATAAACCTTATTTAAATACAGGTATAAAAGAAGGTGATATGATTATTGAGATGAATAACGAGCAAGTTCATAACACAAATGACTTAGTATATGTTGTAAATTCATCACAAGGACAAAGTATCGAAGTTAAATACATGAGAAATGATACTGTATCAACAACAAGCATAACACCAGTTAAAACAGATCAGAATCAATATAAAATTGGATTATGGGTAAGAGATGCTGCTGCTGGAGTTGGAACAATGACCTTTTATGAGCCATCAACAGGCAGTTTTGGAGCTCTTGGACATGGAATTATGGATGTTGATACAGGCCAAATACTTAACATTGCAAATGGAGAGCTTGTTACAAGTAAACTAGTTGATATAAAAAAAGGAGAAAAGAATAATCCAGGTGAAATTAAAGGGTCTATTGAAGGCGGCATAAGTTTAGGAGGAATATATAAAAACACAAATTTTGGCGTTTTTGGTTTACTTAATGGTTCAAATGTTCCTGATATTACTGGTTCAGAGGAATGTGAAGTTGCATTAAGAAGTGAAATAAAAGCAGGAGATGCAGAAATAATTTGTGAACTTGAAGATGGAAAAAAGGAAAAATACAAGATAAAAATTGAAAAAGTATATACAAGTAACAGCTACGATAATAAAAGCATGCTTATTAAAGTTGTTGACGACAGATTAATACAAAAAACAGGAGGAATAATACAGGGGATGAGTGGATCTCCCATAATACAAGATGGAAAATTTATAGGTGCAATAACAAATGTACTTGTATCAGATCCAACAACTGGTTATGCTGTGTTTGCAGATATGATGATAAAACAGATGAGAAGTACGCAAACAGCTTTATAAATAAAATCCTATTTAATATTTAACCAAATAACTTAAGGTTAGATAAGTTGACATAAAACAATAAAAATAGTATAATTAGATATCTGTCATTAAATGATAAGGGGGATGTTAAATGGGGTTTATAAAGCAATATTTTCAAGATAGAAAAGAAAGAAAAATGAAAAAAATAAATGCCCAAGTTGTAGCTAGCTACAGGAGACTGGTTGATTACGCTAGACTGATTGCGGTAAGCGAGGGAAGACCTAAGCGGAAAAGAAGTATTAGATAATTATATATGTGAGCTTGCAGTTGCACAGTTAAAAGCTTCAGGAAAAATGAAAACGAAGAACGCTCTTAGAGAAGAAAAAGATAGAATATATAGTCTTGCTTCTGAAATATTGCGTTATTCAAGCGACTATATTCAGTATCAAAAGTTCAATAATAATTATACTAACGATTTGTTGTTTTCTAAATACAACGGCAGTATAAAAGCCCTAGAAAGATATTTAAATATTGAAAAAGTTGTAACTGAAGACGATATAGAAGAAAAAGATTTCCTAAGCAAAATAAATGATCCATTGTCAAATAAGAATTTAAAAAGGTACGTTGAACTATATGCAAATAAAAAAGAGAATAATAGTTATTATAGTACATTGATGAGGCAAGGAACAGGAGAAGACAAACTAAATAAAGAAAAATTTAGAAACCTTTTAGAATTTGTGTTTAAAGCAGAGATAGAGAATTTACTAAAAAGGGATACAAAAGCTATAAAAAGGGAATGCTTTAGAAATAAGTTAAATCTTATTGGCGTAAAAATAATTAAACCATTTTTTGTAATGCTAGCAGGCAAAGAATCCTATTTAGAAGCAAAGAAAAGTTTTGAATATGCGAGTAAGTATGTAATAAATGATCTAAAACAATTAGTAGATAAATATGGTATAGACTATATTGTAAAAAGATATAACTACATGAATAAATGCATAGACAAAAAAGGACATTATCAATACAAAAACAAAGATGAAGCAATGATGGATAAAGTACTAGAAAGTATAAGATGTGCTAATCACAATCATCCAGGAATACTAAGCTTTTTTATAGATAGTGAGATGTTTAATAATAAAGAGTATTCAGCATGTCCAGATGTAAGATTTTATTTAAATATTGGAGGAGAAGACATTTATAAGTTTACTGAAGAATATGTAAGGATGGCATTAGAAAGCGGAATTGAATTCTATGTTAAGGTTCTAGATGCTGAGCGTAATTCTTCAGAAAGAGTCGAAAGACTAGTTATTTATTCAACATTTGATGAGATGCAAAAAAATTTAAATATATTAAATAAAATTAAAGCTGAAAATCCAGATATGGATTATAAAAAGCCACCAATAACAGCAGCCACAATTGATAGTTGGATTGGTTTTGGTTCAGAACCTAAAGGAAAAGACAGTAGCTATAATTCAGACAGAGCAGATTTATTAGAAAATGCAATTCAAGATGTATTTAAAGGTTTATCAAAAAAAGAAATATTAGAGCAAATTGAAAATAATTCTGAATGTATTAAAAAGTGAAGAGCTAAAATAAATGAGCTTTCAGAGACTTCTGAAGTATCAAAAGAACACTTTAGTTTAGATAAAGATGATGATGTTTATTTTAAAAAGAGAGCAAATAGATATAGATTCTCAGAGAAAAATCATAAAGAAAACGTTAATACACCAGTTTGTTCTAAAATTAATGATATAGTGAAAAAAAGCAAGTCCCAAGATAAAATAATCGAACATTCAATATAATTTAAAAGAGCAGGTTATTCATATAACCTGTTCTTTTAATTAATGCTTCAAATATATATAATTGAAAATGTAACATATTTCCAGTTTAATTTTTGCATTATTACACATTCTATAAGTAGAAAGAACAAGTATGTTTTTTCTATTGTAATGTTTATTTTATAACATAGGAGGTGAACCAATAATGTCATATTCAAATAATTCAAAAAAGGTTGTTCCTGCTGCTAAGGATGCTTTAAACAAATTTAAATATGAAGTTGCTAGCGAAGTAGGTGTTAACTTAAAAGACGGATATAATGGAGATATATCAGCTAAAGATGCTGGTAAAATAGGTGGTCAAATGGTTAGAAAAATGATTCAACAAGCTGAAGACAACATGACAAGATAGTTAATCATTTGTTTATATAAAAGCAGGGATAAAATCTCTGCTTTTTTACATAACAGAAATTTTTTATCTCATTTATAAACACATATTACAGAAAAAATGATTTTATTTTATGCATGAATGTTGTAGCTTTTGACAGAATAAAATGAAAATTGTATAATGTATAGTATTAAATAATATAAGGAGATACGTATGTTAAATCAGTTTTCAAGAACCGAGTTATTAATTGGAAAAGATGGAGTAAAAAAATTAAATAATGCTAAAGTTGCAATATTTGGAATTGGTGGAGTAGGCTCATATGTTGTAGAGGCTTTGGCAAGGGCAGGAGTTAAAAATTTTTTATTAGTTGATAACGATGTGGTTAGCATAACAAACATAAACAGACAAATTATTGCAACAAATAAAACAGTTGGACAGCCTAAAGTAGAAATTGCCAAAGAGCGTATATTAGAAATTAATCCAGAAGCAAATATTGAAACTGTGCAAGAATTTGTTTTACCAGGAAATAAGATGTTTGTAGATAATACCATCGATTACATAGCTGATTGTGTAGACACAGTAAGTGCTAAAATTGAATTAATTATGGAAGCAAACGAATTAAATATTCCAATTATTTCATGTATGGGAACAGGCAATAAGTTAGATCCATTAAAATTTGAAATAAGCGATATTTACAAAACTAGCGTGTGCCCATTAGCAAAGGTTATGAGAAAAGAGCTAAAAGCACGTGGAATAAAGTCTTTAAAAGTGCTATATTCAAAAGAGGAGCCAATTAATGCTGTAAAAAATGGAATTATTGATGACGAAGGAGTAGAAGCGGAAATTAAAGGAACGTCAGGAAGGTATGCTCCTGGAAGCATTTCATTTGTTCCATCAGTAGCTGGTTTAATAATTGCAGGAGAAATAATTAAAGATATAATAAGCAAGTAAAAGCGCATGTACTTAAGTACTGCGTTTTTATTTTCTTTTTATGAGTTTGAGATTAATAGATGTAAAGAAAATATTGCTAAAGGTGATTTCTTATTTTTATTGACAAAGTTATAATAAAATGATAAAATGAAACTCAGTTTCAAATTGATAATATTAAAAATTGTAAAGTATTTTGGAAATTTGGAGCAATTGTAATTAAAAAAGAGAGTGTTTATATGGAAAGAAAATACAAAACAAAACAAAGAGATAGCATAATTGAATATCTAAAAATAAACAAAGATAAACATATAACTGCAGATGCAATCATAGAGCACTTTAAAAATACAGGAAGTCCAATAGGAAAATCCACGGTATATAGATGTTTAGATAGTTTAGTGTCTGAAAATCTTGTTAGAAAATATGTAATTTCAGAAAAAGAAGGATCTTGTTTTCAATATATTGAAAATCAAAAACATTGCGCGAATCACTATCATATGAAATGTACGGAGTGCGGAAAAATATTTCATTTAGAATGCGACGAAATAGAAGAATTACAAGATCATATTTTAAAAAGTCATAAATTTAAAATTGACATTTGCAAAACAGTTCTATATGGATTATGTAGTGAGTGTTTGAAAGGAAGAAAATAAAGTGAAAAAGGGGATAATATATTTAATAACAATTGTGCTTATTTTTTCGGTATTAATAGGAATTATTAGTACAGTTAATAAACCAAAAGATAATAATTCGGGGAGAATAAAAGTAATAGCTACAATATTTCCACAATATGATTTTGCAAAGAAAATTGGTGGAGACAAGGTAGATGTGAGCTTATTATTAACACCAGGAACTGAAACACATTCATATGAGCCAACTCCACAAGACATAATAAATGTAAACAAAGCAAGTTTATTTATATATACTGGTGAAAATATGGAACCATGGGCTGAAAAAATAGTTCAAGGAATTGATTCAGATACTGTTGTTTTAGATGCTTCAAAAAACATAGAGCTAAAAAGCAGCCATGATGATGAAGAGCATAATGAGCACAATCATGATGAAGAAGATAATGATAAGAATAATGAAAATGAGCATCATCATGAGCATGAATTTGATCCTCATATTTGGTTAGATCCGCAAAATGCAGTTATAATGGTAAAAAATATTACAGAAGAGCTTTGTAATATAGATTCAGAAAATACCGAGTATTATAAGCAAAATGCAGAAAAATATATACAAGAGTTAAATGCATTAGATAGTGAAATACAAAATACAATAAATGAGTCTAAAACTAATAAAGTTGCTTTTGGAGGAACTTTTGCTTATATGTATTTTGTAGAAAGATATAATTTAGACTATGTAACTGCCTACGATTCATGCGGAGAAGATACAGAGCCAAGTGTTTCAAATGTAAAAAAAGTAATTGATTATATAAATACAAACAAATTACCGATTGTATTTTATCAGGAACACTCGGCTGGTAAAATAGCAGATTCAATTGCGGCTGAAACTGGAGCAAAAAAACTAGTATTTCATACAGTGCACAACGTGTCATCACAAGAGCTAGCAGACAATGAATCGTATATAAGTATAATGAAAAAGAATTTAGAAAACCTAAAAACTGCGTTAAATTAAGAAAATGCATAGTAAGTTGTTTCTAAATTTTAGAAAGGAATATTATATGGAGTTAATAGAAATTAAAAATTTAGCTGCATCTTACGAAGGGCATCAAGCAGTTAAAGATATAAATTTAAAAATAAACAGTGGTGAGTATATTTGCTTGGTTGGGGAAAATGGATCTGGTAAAAGTACGTTATTAAAAACTATTTTAGGTCTTCATAAAAAAGATTCAGGAGAAATAATAAAGAACATTTCTGATGATAAAATTTCATACTTAGAGCAAAACAATATGAAGGATTTAGATTTTCCAGCAACAGCCAAAGAAATTATAATGACTGGGGTTCAAAGACATAAAAAACTTCCATTTTATACAAAAAAAGATTGGGCTGAGTTCGAAAAAGTATGCGAGATATTAAACATAAAAGACATTGTAAACCGTCAAATTGGTAATCTTTCTGGAGGTCAAAGACAAAGAGTAATGCTTGCAAGAAGTATTATTAGAAATCCAGATTTAATTATTTTAGATGAGCCATGCAGTGGACTAGATGCTAATATTACAAAGGAACTATATAGTATTTTAGAAGATTTGCATAGTAAAAATGGAATAACAATCATAATGGCAACACATGATTTAGATGAGATTAAAGCAAAAAACATAAGAATTGTGCATATTGCTAAAAAAATAAAATATGACGGAAAAATAGAAGGTTGGGAAGGTTTAGATCATTAAAAGGGGAGTAATATAAATATGAATATAATAATAGAATTATTAAGTTATCCATTTATGCAAAGAGCCATAATTTGCGGTATTGCTATTTCATTTTGTGCTGCTATTGTGGGTGTAATACTAGTGCTTAAAAAGTATTCAATGATTGGACATGGATTAGGAGAGGTAGGATTTGCAGCTCTTTCACTTGCTTTGGTACTTAATTTGCCAGAGATGTATGTGGCAATTCCAATAGTTATAATTGCATCTTTAATTATTTTGTTAATAAGTCAAAAGAAGGGAGCATCGGGCGATGTTACAATTGCACTTGTATCAACAGCAGCTCTTGCATTTGGAGTAATAATAACTTCAATTTCTAAAGGATTTAATATTGATGTATATAATTATATGTTTGGAAGCGTGCTTTCAATGACAACTACAGATGTTATTATAAGTGTTGTTTTATCAGTTTTATTAATAATAGTTTATTTATTTTTCTATCACAGATTGTTTATGATTACGTACGATGAAAAATATGCAAAAGTTTGTGGTATAAGTGTCACGTTTTATCAATTTTTAATATCGTTTATTACTGCCTTAGTAGTAGTTCTTGGTATGAAGATGATGGGAACACTTTTAATTTCAAGTTTAATTGTGTTACCTGCAATAATTGCAAGAAAGCTTACAAACAGTTTTAAAAGCATGGTTATATTGTCTGTAATAGTGTCGATAATATGCTTTATATTTGGACTATTATTCTCGTTCTTTTTAAATTTACCAACAGGAGCATGTATAGTTGCGGTATATATTGTTTCTCTTGTGATTGCTGAAATATATAAACATATAAGAATATAAGTGTAAAGATAAGAGCATCTATTTTAAAGTAAACCAAATTGTTAGACTAAAAGTTTAACTTTAAGGTTTTACTTTAATATAGATGCTCTTTTATAATTTATTTTTTAAATAATCTTTTTTTTTTATTTAAAATCTTTTTAACTATATTTTCTTTTTCAATTACAGTTATACTTTTTTCTGAATTATTTTCAGGAATTTGTGAACTTTGAAATAGTTTGTCTGGGTTATAAGATTCCATCAAATGCTTTTCGTATGCAGCTTCTTGTTTTTTTAGTTTTTGCATATAGTCTTGTTTTTCTTCTTCACTATCACATAAATAGTCTATATATAATCCAGCCAATATTTCTTTTGTTTTATCCTTCAAATTTAGGGAAGATATATCTCCATTAAATTCAATATGAGGATTATATGTAAGTGATTTATAGTTTTCATAAAAATCTATTATTTCTGTAGGTATTTTTTTTAGGTCTTCATCCTCTAACATATTAAGTATTTCTAATACTTCTACAAGAGCTTCGCTATATTCTTTAGATACCATTTAGTGTCTCCTTTCAATTTGATCATTTGTTCTATCATTATAGTTTTTGAATACAAAATTTTGTGCTGATCTATCAACGCTACCTTTTTTTCCGCTTGCCGCAATATCTGCTAATTCATGAATTGTTAAATTTTTTCTTGGTTTATAGTAAGGTAATTCAATTTTGTTGCTTGAATATAAATTACGCAATCTTTGAATATAGTAGTCGGTGTTTCTTTTAACCATAGCAGAGTTTTGTCCATTAAGGAAGAATGAAAGTCTTTCAAAATAGGTTGATAGATTATTTTCATTGGAATTTTTTGACCTTGCAGTTGTCGATTTTAATGTATGATTAAGAAGAACTCTTTGTGGTCCAGAATACTCTATAGTTGGTACTTTCATAAAGCTTTCAACTATTTTTGATATTCTATCTGTGTTTTTATCTACAGCAAAAAAATTAAACTCATCCTCGGAAATATAAAACAATCTAGTCATTTTATCACTGTCTAATGGCTCTGAAATAAATAAGAATCCATTTTGAGTTTGATTTATTTGTTTTAGAGGATCTTTGTACATATATGTAATATGTGTAGGAACACCTTTTGAATTGACTACTGAAATTCTTTCAATTGGATTTAGCTGTTCTAAAAAATTTCTTCTTTCTTGCAAAGATAATAGGTTGGAAGTTCTTTCTGCCGTATTATTAGATAAATCTTTTTCTCTAGCACTTCTGCTAATTGGTTTAGATAAATCATCTGGATCAACAACACATGTGTGTTTTGAGTGTTCTTCTTTTATTTTTAGTAAATATTTATAATATTCTGCAGTGTTAGAAAACATTTCATTTAGTCCAGTATGAACCGAATTTTCAGCAAGTTTTCTTTGATCTGGATTGTCCATGTCTATTTGTAAAGTTTTTAATAATTCTATTTCAAAATCTTCTAACGATAGAGCAGGAACAATAGAGTTATAGTTGCTTGGAAGTGAATCATATAAATCTAGTCTAGTCCAATTATCTGCTCCAAGAAACTGAAGAACACATCCTTCAGTAGTTTCGAACATGCTAAAACCTTCTATATTGTTTGGAGCTGATTTTACAACGTATTCCATTACTTTGTCTGTAGGAGAAATTTTAGTATATAATCCGTTAGATTTGTATTTTGAAAAATTTTGCTCATATTTATGACGAGAGCGCGCATTATAGTTAGGATTATTATTTTGCATAATTCGTGCAATAGTTTTATTTACAACATTTGTACTTAAATTTTCTGAATAAAGCCATTCCATAGAAATAAATGGACGGGTATTTTCAACCGATAATAAATCTTTAGATTCAACGGTCATAAGGTATTTCCTTAATTTATCAAGACCTGAATAATTTTTTTCCATATAAAACACTCCTCTTTAGTTTTCGCTAACTAAATTTTAGCATTATAAATTTTTAATTTCAATAAAAAAAAGCGATTAAAAAATATTTTATATTTTCGAAATAATCAATTCTTATGTTAAAAACTTGAAAAAAAACAAAAATTATGCTAATATATATATCGGTGGTGCATTATTCTAGTTACACCTTTCTTATACGAGGGTGGGGCTAAAAATCCACTAAAGGGCACATCGTTGAAGTTTCTTGTTGATGCGCGGAATGCCAGTTTTGCGTGTCCTCAGGGAGTAAAGATTCTAGGGAACTATGTAACGGCATACATAATAATTCCCTATTATCGCGGAGGCTTGGCTTATGATTGGTTTAACATCATTAGTTATAGTAAAACCTATATAAAGTGCTACGCACTATATATAGTGTAGCCTGTCTTGAGTGACAGTCTTGGGATTAGCATCTGCAGTCATTATCTTAGGCCAAAGATAAATTACTTATATGGCTATGAAATCACTGTTGCAAAAGAGACTAGTATTTGAAATAGGTGTATTAAGGAAAACTTCTAGAGTGTTTGCCTTAAATTAAGGCATGAAAACTTAGGGATTAAAGTACGGATTTAAGTGGCTGTCTGGTAATCAATTAATCTATTGGTTATTTTCTTTAAATGGAAACGGCTAAACAGTGATGTTTGGTAGGAAATAGAGAAATTCAACTAGACCTAAACCGTAAAATTTACTTAAGTTTTTACCACCAAAGATTATTTAAAGAACAATCAGAATAAAATAGGAGATAAATAAATTAAAATATGGGATTAAATAACGGAAAAAAAGAAAAAAAGGAATCATCGGGAATTAAATGGTTTATAACAATATTTGTTATAGCATTTATTTTATCGATAATTTTTTCATTTATATCAACAACTGCAATAACTAAATTATCAATTATACCAGCTTTTATAGTACTTGTATTGGTAGTTTTACTAGGAATTATATTTGATATTATAGGTGTTGCGGTTACAGTAGGAAAAGAATCAGATTTTAATGCAATGGCAGCAAAGAAAATACCTGGAGCAAAAACATCTTTAAACATGATTAAAAATTCAGCAAAGGTATCTAATATATGTGCAGACGTTATAGGAGATATAGCGGGAGTTTTAAGTGGTTCAATAAGTGCATTAATTTCAATGAAAATAACAAGTAGCATGAATTTAGATTTTAATATACAATTTATAATAAGTGCTATTGTAGCATCCTTAACGATAGGTGGTAAAGCTATTGGAAAAGGAATAGCACAAAACAACACAACAAAAATAGTAGGTTTTGTTGGTAAAGTATTAAAAATATTTGGTAGAGAAAAATAATAATTAAGTATATTTAAAGATTATAAAGCTTAAATCTTTAAATATACTTTTTTGCTCTATACACAAGCAAAATTGACATAATATATAAAGTATAGTAAAATATTCTTATATAAGTGTTCTATAGGACACCTTTTTTAAGAGGTGTCCACGCCTCTTGAAAAAGTTTTTTATGGAGGTGGAATACTATGACTACGACGTACCTGGCGCAGTTCACGGACCAAGATGAAATGGACGATTTCATTTTTAAGGCAGAGGAGGCTGCAGAGCATGAAGGGACTAGAAGAATTCATGTGAAGTGCAATATGGCCCAAGGGTTTCTGTTTTGCTACGTTGAAGTAGCATTTCGAAGTCTGGAGAGCAAAAAAAGATTTGAGAGATATCTCAAGCCGTCCTCTATCAAGGAAGTTCGGTAGTCAAAAAGGGACCGCTGCAAAGATGCAGCGGTCTTTTTATTTTGCATTCAGAAGAAGTTTTCGTTAGAATATATGAAAAAAGTTTTGCTTAACATACAGTTACTATAGTAGTAATTATAGTAAAACAATGAACACGTTGACATAATATAAATAGTGTGCTATAATAATTCGTACATCTATTGAGAGGCACCAGCAGCTATACGCTGGCTAACAGATGTTGTTCATTTGTTAGTTGTAAACCCAGGAGGTGATATTCCAATGGGAAAAAGTCCGGTTTGTGTTTTTCGTTGTGAACGAGAGGAAGAGGCAAAAGTACTGTATGAACTTTATAAGAGAGTTTACGGCGAAAAAAAGACCACCTTCGAAACAGAGGATGATGTTTATATTGTAACTGTGTTTTGAAGGAAAGGGAACGTAACACTAAAAGTGGTACGTTCCCTTTTTTGTGTATAATTTAAAGAAAACTTGAATACTATAATACGCACAATACATAACATATGTGTATATTGGTTGACATAAACCGTAAAAAATGGTAAAATATTAATATGCTCATTCGAAAGAATGAAGTAAAAATAAGGAGGAGACTATCATGAAAGGTATAGTCCGGAAATTTCTAAGCATTGGTTGCGCAGTAGCAACAACAGTAAGTGGCAGTATGCATGCTAATGCAGCTGCAAAGTCCTTTGTTTGGGGTGACCTCACCCTCGATGGTATCGTTGATGCCTCAGACGCACAACTTGCCCTTCAGTACTATGTAAACAGTTTGGCTAGTAAGCCTTCTGATCCCAGTATTAACTGGGGAATAGGCGATGTAGATGGGCGACCGGGTATCACAGCAGAAGATGCTCAGTACATCCTGAACAAGTATGTTCGTGGACTTGCTCACAAGGAATATTTCTTCCCTGTGGAGTCGTCCATGAAGTACAAGGAGGAAATTCGGGCACTTCAGAAGTGGTATGGTTGGTCTGAAAAGACAACTTCGCTTGAAAGTGCGACTGCAATCATTCGTGTTGGGGAAGTCTTTAAGGTTGAGGCTTATACCGGAGACGACTGGTACTATGTTGTACTCAGCAACGATGAGCACGTGTACGTGCACATCAGCGAGTCGGATGAGAAGTATTTCGAGTATGTAAATGACCCGAAGGATACAACTCCATCCGAGACTACAACAACTACGTCGGAGACAACGGAAACTACTACAACCACTACAGAGACCACGTCTGAAACGACGACTACCACACAAGCGGCATCCGAGAGTACAACAACAACGACAACTACCTCAGAATCAACAACCACAACAACAGCGACAACTACCTCGGAATCAACAACCACAACAACAGCGACTACGTCAACTACGGAAGCGACAACAACCACAACAACCACCACGCAAAGTACACCTGCTATCGTTCCTACAGTAAAGAAGGAATGCTTTGAAGTGGGAGACGCTATTGAGTTCTTAATCTTCTCGTATGTTGCATACGATGAGGAGTTTACAGAGCCCCAATGGTATTGTCCCACAGGCACAATCTTTTACATTATGGAAAAGAAAGTGCTGAATGAAGGCGAGGAAGTGTACTATTGCAGATTCCTGAAAGATGGAATCGAGAGAACGGGGTGGATTCGTAACGCTCCGTTTGGCTATTTCCGAAAAGTAAGCGATTATCGGTAACTCCTTAAAGCAGAGGCGACCATTATGGTTGCCTCTGTTTTTTTAACAAAACTACTAGTTATGTTGGTTTTTTTATATGAATTAACAATTTATATTTTTGTCAATCTAAAATTAAAAGAATACCATAATGTAAAAACACATGTGCATTAATTGATTTTTGAGAATATATATGATAGAATACTGCTCAAATTTATAATGTGTATGGAGGGATACAACTATGAAAAGCAGCAAAAACACCCCAGCATATGTATCTTTGTTATCAAGGATACAGGCACTCGAAAGCCGAATTCGGCTAATAGAGGATGAACAGACAAATCAGCTTATCGACATTGAGGACTCTTTTGTTTCAAAAATTTTGGATGATTTGGAAAAAAGGGTTGACGAAATCGAAAAGAGAAAAAAATCGGAAAGAAATATAACCATGAAAAGCGTTTTTACACTTATTTCTGTTAAGACAAAAGTAAAGCACATTCTAATTAAAATTGGGCTTGAACATCTCTGTGATTTTTTGGCACTTACAGCAAATGAAATCAGATCAATTTGCATTATAGATGATTATGACAAAGAAAAAATTATTGCAGATCTGGAAGCATTAGGCTACAGTTTTAACGAAAAATCTTTGATGTATACAAACCCGGAAAGGATACCAATTGCATGTGCAGGCTTTTCTGGTAGAACGTATAACGCTTTTTACAAGGCAGGCTTTAAAACCTATTTCGATTTATTGTCAATTTCATACGAAGAGCTGAGAAAAATTCGCACAATGGGAGAAAAATCCCAGGCTGAGGTCTTGAGTTTCATGGACAGAAACAAGCTGATGTTTAAAAGCTATCAAACATGCTTGGATGTAATGAAAAGAAACAGCGATGTGTCGTAACTACACTAAACACTGCATATTTTAATATGCAGTGTTTTTCTGTATATTGACTTATAGTTTTCTAAAATATATAATGGCGATGTTATGAATGGAAAACACACTGAAGTATAAACATAAATTAGGAGGTACAATGATGAGAAAATATTTTGGAACAGATGGAATTAGAAGAATAGCAAATACGGAGCTAACTCCAGGATTAGTATATAAAGTAGCAAAGGCGGGCGCATATGTTTTATCAAAGCATACTAAACATGCACCAACAATATTTATTGGAAGAGATACTAGAATTTCAGGAACACTTATTGAGAGCGCAATGACAGCTGGATTTTTAAGCTATGGTGCTAATGTAAAATTATTGGGTGTAATGCCAACCCCTGCAGTTGCATATTTAACAAGAAAATTTGGAGCTGATGCAAGTGTTGTAATTTCGGCATCACACAACACATTTGAATTTAATGGTGTTAAATATTTTAGTAACAAAGGTATGAAAATTCCTGATGAATTAGAGGAAGAAATTGAGGATATAATGGAATCTGGTAAATTAGAAGAGCTTACAGCACAAAACGAAAAAATTGGTGTAGCCGAAGACGGAAAAGATTTATTAGATGAATACGTATATTTCTTCAGAAAGAACTTCG
>CAMUZZ010000008.1 GCA_947165355.1 uncultured Clostridium sp. | reverse complement strand
ATCTGCTCTTGCATCTTCATCTCTAAAACATGGTGCAATTTGGAAATATTTATCAATTCCTGAAACCATTAACAATTGTTTGAATTGTTGAGGAGCTTGAGGAAGTGCGTAAAATTTTCCAGGATGAACTCTACTTGGTACTAAATAGTCTCTTGCACCTTCTGGAGAAGAGCTTGTAAGTATTGGAGTTTGAACCTCTAAAAATCCTTGTTCAATCATTTGAGAGCGTAAATATTGTAATACTTGTGCTCTTAATTTTAAGTTATCTTGTAGTTTTTTGCTCCTTAAATCTAAAAATCTGTATTGAAGACGTAAATCTTCTCTAACATCTTGATTTACATTTACTTCAAATGGTAAATTTTTAGTTCTTCTTCCTAAAATTTTAATTTCACTTATAACAACTTCAACTTCACCTGTTGGAATTTTTGGGTTGTAAGTTTCTTCATCTCTTTTTCTAACTGTACCAGATACTGTAACTGTTGATTCAATTGGAATATGTGATGCAAAATCAACTGCTTCACCTTCTCCTGATGTAACAACTTGAGTAATTCCATAAGTATCACGAATATCTAGGAAAACTAATCCTCCTAGGTCACGAATTGTTTCAACAAAACCTGCTACTTTAACTTCTTTTCCAACATCTTCTATGCGAAGTTCACCGCAATTATGAGTTCTGTACTCATTCATAAAAATACCTCCTAAAATAAACAAAAAACGCCCACTGCATAATGCAGGGACGAATTATTTCTTCGTGGTGCCACCCGGCTTCAAAAAGCATAAGCTTTTCCTTATTTTATTTGTTGCTCCAATGTGTTTGTTGGATAGGTTTTCTAATAAAGGCTTTCAGCGTAACACCTTTAATCTCTTTTAGCTCTGCTAACCACTCGTCATCTTCATAGCAACTATATACATAATACAACTATTTTACATATTATTGATGTATTTGTCAATAGTTATACGATATTTTAAAGACATTTCAAAAACGCATAACTAACTAAAACTGAAAAAAATATACATAAATGAATTGCCGCGCAGTTTGGGAGTATGTACATATAGCCGTAAAGCTACTTAAATTTTTAACTAACATATATTTGTTACTTTAATAACATATGCGACCAGTAAGGCATGAATTTTTATATATATTTTTTTATTTGTGAAGTAACTCTTTTTGAAATGTCTTTAAAATATATTTGACTAGGTAAATATTATCTGCTACAATGTGGGAAGTTTAGATAAATAGGAGATTGAAATGTCAGATAGAATTATTAGAGCTTTAGCATATAGCGGTAAAGTAAATATAAAATGCATAGATACTACAGATTTAGTTGAAGAAGCAAGAAAAGTTCATGATTTAAGTCCAGTGGCAACAGCAGCATTTGGTAGACTTTTAACGATGGGGTGCCTAATGGGGAGTGATATAAAAGAAAAAGATGATACAATTACTCTTCAAATTAAAGGAGATGGGCCTATAGGGTCTATGAACGTTGTTGTTAATAGTAAACTAGATATAAAAGGATATGTTACAAATCCAAATGTTGATTTGCCAATAAGAGAAGATGGAAAATTGGATGTTGGTGGTGCTGTTGGTAAAGACGGTATGCTTTATATAATAAAGGATATTGGATTAAAAGAGCCATATATTGGGTTAACACCGCTAGTTACAGGTGAAATTGCGGAAGATTTTACGTCGTACTATGCAAAATCAGAACAAATTCCAACTGCAATTGCTTTAGGTGTTTTGGTTAATAAAGATGGAGTTGTAAGTGCTGGAGGCTATAAAATACAAGTTATGCCTGATGCAACAGATGAAGATATAACTAAATTAGAAAACGCTGTAAAATCTATAGATCCAATAAGCAAGCTACTAGGAGATAAGAAATCATTGGAGGAAATTGCTGAATTGGCTTGTGGAGATGATAAAATATTAACCTTAATAAGCGACTTAGTACCTAAGTATGTGTGCGATTGTTCGCGTGATAGAATTGAAAGAGGATTAATTTCTTTAGGACAAAAAGAAATAGATAACATTATAAGTACGGATGGTAAAGCTGAAGTTGAGTGCAAGTTTTGTCATAAGAAATATGAGTTTTCTGCAGAGGACCTTACAAAATTAAAGCAAGAATGCGATCATTAAATTTTTTTGACAATAGTCGAATTAATAATTTTTTTGTTTAGATATTGATTACTTAATAAAAAAATGAGATAATTTGAGTATGAAAATGAAAGGAGAGAAAAAGATGGATCAATATACAAATAATAATGGTGAGTTAAAGAAAAACAATGGATTAGCTTTAACTAGTTTCATCTTAGGACTAGTTGGTTTAATATTAGCTGGTATTCCATGTGGAATATGTGCTGTTGTATTTGGTGGAATAGGAATGGCTAAATTTAAACCTGAAAGTCAAAAGAATAAATGGATGGCTATTACTGGTTTAATACTTGGAATAGTTGACGTTGTTGGAGCTATAATAGTATTACCTATGGTATATAGAACAATGGGAATATTATAATTTTAAATTTTAAAAAATAATATAAAGCACTTGTTAAGTTTATATAACTTAATAGGTGTTTTTTTATTTATTCAATTTACTTATGTTCTAAATTTTGTTAAAATGATAGCGGAAAGAGAGTATATTGTATGAAAAAGCAAAATCTAATTGTTAAGAAAAATAATGATTTCAATTTAAAAAATATATTTGACTGTGGTCAGTGTTTCAGATGGAATGAGCAAGAGGATGGCAGTTACACTGGTGTAATAAAAAATGGTGTACTGAATGTGAAATGTGACAGTAAAAATATTTATTTTAATGGAGTTTTAGATAGAGATATAAAAGATGTTGTAACTGATTATTTTGATTTAGATAGAGATTATTCAAAAATTAAAGATGAACTACGTAAAATTGATGAATATATGGAAGTTAGCATTGATTATGGAAGCGGAATTAGAATTCTTAATCAAGATTTATGGGAGACCATTATTTCCTTTATTATTTCAGCGAATAATAATATTCCAAGAATAAAAGGAATTATTGAAAGATTATCACAGAAATACGGAAAAAAGGTAGAATATGAGAGGCAGGAGTATTATTTGTTTCCAACTGCAGATGAGCTTAAAAATGTTTCTACCGCCGAATTTAGAGCACTTGGATTAGGATTTAGAGATATTAGATTATACGAAACAACACACATGGTACTTGATAATAAAATTGATTTTTGTAAGCTTCACAATATGAGTACAGAAGATGCTAGAAATGAACTGTTAAATTTGTCGGGAGTTGGACCAAAAGTTGCGGATTGTATATTACTATTTTCAACGCTTAAAAGATTTGATATATTCCCAATAGATGTGTGGGTTAGAAGAGTAATGAATGATTTGTATATACATAATGAAAATGAAAGTAAAGTTAGTAAAAAGCTAATAAATCAAATTGCATTCGAAAAATTTGGTAATTTAGCTGGTATTGCGCAGCAATATTTATTTTATTGGAAAAGAGAGACGAATTAAATGAAAAAAATTGTTTTTTTTCGGAACACCGGCATATGGGCATATGGTAAGCGTTGCACCTGTTATAAAAAGATTAGTAAATAATGGAGTTCAGATAATATGGCTTACAACGGATAAGTACAAATATATAGTTGAAAAATCGGGAGCTATATTTGAAAAGTATAAAATTGATTTTGATAATTATGATTTAAGTAGTGTTACATCAAATTTTTTTGAGCTATTTAAGAATTTAGTAGAGTTAAACCAAAGAGCATTTGAAGAATATGAAAATTATAATTTTGAAAATTCTTATATTATGTATGATTCAATGTGTTCATTTGCAAAAAATATAGCTTATAAAAAGAATATAAAATCAATATGCTTAGTTACAACAATGGCTTTTAACGTACCGGTATTTTTAACATCGAATATGGGAATTTCGAGTGTGCCGTTATACTTAAAAAATATGAGAAACTTTGCAAAAATTGTTAAGGATGAAATAAGATTTAGAAAAAAACATAGTATTCTAAAATTTAAAATGATGGATTATTTTGTTAATTCTGCTGATGTAACAATAGTTTTTTCACCAAAAGAATTGCAACCTTGTGTTAGTACTTTTTCAAAGAAGTTTTATTTTGTAGGAACTACAATTAAGGACAGAGCAGAGTTTCGGTTTAACCGACTATTACAAAAAATGTAAATGGTATATTTCTTTGGGAAGCATTTTTACAAATGAGAAAAATGTACTAGAAAATTTTTTACAGTTTAATGAATTACAAGATGATGATGTAGTTGTAACGGTAGGTAACACAAAGATAAAAAGCAATAACGAAAACATTACTTTTAAAGATTTTACAAACCAGCAAATGATGCTTCAAAATTGTGAATATTTTGTTAATCATGGTGGATTAAATAGTGTGTACGAAAGCATTTATTATGGCATTCCACAGCTATGTTATCCAATGCAACAAGAACAAAAAATGTATTCAAAGATTGTTCAAAAGAAAAAAGTTGGCATATATATGAAAAAATTTGATAACAAGTATTTTAAAAAGATTAAAAATAAGAACAATGTTGAACGATTAAGTGAAATGAAAAAAATAATTCGAAAATATGATGGAACTGAGGAAGCATATAAACTAGTTAAGAGCTATTTTTTTGATGAAAATTTAAAATAGGAGAATAAATCAAAAATGAAGAGAGTTATTTTAATTACTGGAGCTACAGGCTTTTTAGGTAGATATTTAATAGATGAACTTAAGAAAGATTACGATATAATTGCTGTTGGAAGAAATGAAAAAGTTGGAAAAGCTTTAAATTCGGAAGGATGTAGGTTTTATAAAGTAGATTTTTCAAATAAGAATCAGCTAGAGTCTGTGTTTGAAGATGAACATATAGATTATATTATTCATGCTGGAGCTCTTTCAAGTGCTTGGGGAAAATGGGAGGATTTTTATAAAAGTAATGTAGCCGGAACCAAAAATGTTGCTGATTGTGCGGAAAAATATGGTGTTAAAAGGCTGGTTTTTGTTTCATCACCTAGCGTTTATACTGCAAAGAAGAGCTTATTTAATATTAAAGAAAATGAATTTGATAAAAACAATAAATTAAATTATTACATAAAATCAAAAATAATGGGTGAAGAAATAATAAATGATAAATGCAAAAATGGTTTATATACTGTAATTATAAGGCCTCGTGGCTTGATTGGAATTGGAGATCCAAGTTTAATGCCAAGGCTTATGAGAGCAAATGGTAAAATTGGTATTCCTATTATAAATAAAGGAAAAAATTTGGTAGATATTACTTGTGTTGAAAATGTGGCATATTCGTGCAGATTAGCAATTGAGAAAAATGATATAAATGGTGAAACATTTAATATTACAAATGGAGAACCAAGCGAATTTAAAAAACTATTGGAGCAATTTTGCATATCAGCTGATGAAGTGCCTAAGTTTTTAAATGTTCCATTTGGATTATTATATTGTGTTGCAGCAATTCTAGAGGGAATATACAAGTTATTTAGATTTAAAGGAGAGCCAATCTTAACAAGGTATACAATTTGTACTTTAGGATTTTCACAAACTTTAAACATTGAAAAAGCAAAAGAAAAACTAGATTATAATCCTAAAATATCACTTGAAGAAGGAATTAAAAAATATGGAAAATGGTGGAAGGAAAATAAAGACAATTAGGCTTTTTAAATGTGGATATTGTGTTAATAACTTACATCAAATTATAAAAAAAAGTCCAAGAAAAAAGATAGAGTTTCCAGCTCTTTCTGTATATTTAGAACATGAAAAATATGGTAACATTTTATTTGATACCGGTTATTCAGAGGCAATTTACAAGAATGGTTTAGTTTCTAAAATTTACAACTTGTTAAATAAAACATATATTGATAGTTGTAATCAAATTGATAATAAATTATGCGAAAATCAGATTAACAAAATTGATAAAATAATCATTTCGCATGCACATCCGGATCACATTGCTGGTTTAAAATTCTTTAATGAATATGAGTTAATAACAACAGATGATGTTGCAAAGTCAATTAAGAAAGCAAGTTTAAAAAATTTAGTTTTTAAAAATTTAATACCAAGTGGCTCTGCAAGAATTAAAACAGTGAAATTATACGAAGGTGAGCATTTTCTAAAAAAGTATTTTAGTGAAATTTATGACGTTTTAGGCGATGGAAGTATTATTGGTGTAAGATTAGATGGACATAGCAAGGGGCAGATGGGATTATACTTAGCTGAATATAAGCTATTTCTAGCTGCTGATTCTTGTTGGGGAGAAAACTTTTTAAATTGCTCAAAAGATATGAAGTTTATTCCAAGAAAAATACAAAATGATTTTAAAGCCTACATAGAGAATATAGAAAATATAAAAGAATTAAAAAGAGATTTTCCGGAGATAAATGTTATTTTTTCACACGGAAATTTTGAGGAAGGTATTTATGGCAAATAAATTAAACATTCTAAAGTATTACATGTTGTTTAAGAACAAGAAGTTTAGTAATAGGGAAATATTAGAAGAATACCAACAAAATAGAATAAAAAAACATTTAAAATTTGTGACTACACAAAGTGAATACTACGAAAAGTACAAAGATGTGGATTTGAGTAAATTTCCTATTATGAATAAGAAATTAATGATGGATAATTTTGATAAGTTAAATACTGTTAACATCCAAAAAAACAAAGCATTAGAGTTTGCAATAGAAGCGGAAAAAGAAAGAAACTTTAAGCCAAGAATTAATAACATTACTATAGGATTAAGTTCTGGCACATCTAACACTAGAGGAATTTTTTTATTATCTGACACAGAAATAGAGAAGTGGGCAGGTTTTATACTTGCTAGAATAATTCCTGGAGAATTACTAAAAAAACACAAAATAGCCTTTTTTATGAGGGCTAATAGTAATTTATATGAATCAGTTGGTTCAGGAAAAATAAAATTCAAGTTTTTCGATATATACAAACCAATTGAAGAAAACATTAAAGAATTAAACAATTTTAATCCAGACATTATTGTTGGACAGCCTTCCGTTTTAAAGGAAATAAGTACTGCATCAAGCAACAACGTAATTAGCATTAATCCAAGTAAAGTAATATCTATTGCTGAAGTGCTTGAACATCAAGATGAGGAAATAATCAAAAAAGCATTTAAACTTACAAAGGTTGATCAGGTATATCAGTGTACAGAAGGATGTTTAGCAGTAACGTGTCAATGCGGTAATATACATTTAAATGAGGATATTGTGTACTTTGAAAAAGAATATTTAGATGATAAAAGATTTATTCCTGTACTAACGGACTTTTCGAGAACTTCGCAACCAATTATAAGATATCGACTAAATGATATTCTTGTTGAAAGTAAAGAAAAATGTGGATGTGGTTCTTGTTTTACCGTAATAGAAAAAATTGAAGGAAGAGAAGATGACGTATTTATATTCTACAAACAGAATGGAGAAATAGTAAAAATATTTCCAGATTTTATTAGACGTTGTATATTGTTTTCTGGAGATATAGATAATTACAGAATTTTGCAAGAAGAAAACTTAAAAATAAATGTTTATGTGGATTGTAACGAGGAGCTTAAGAACAAAATAGTTGAAAATTTTAAAAAATTATCAAAAGATTATAATTTTAAATTCCCTGAAATCAGTTTTTATTCATATACTTACGATAAATCAAAAAAATTAAAAAGAGTAGAATCATTAGTAAGAATGTAGAATTAAAAGGAGTATAGTATGAGAAATATAGAAATAATAGGATATGGAACAGATTTACCAAAGAAATATGTTGAATTTGATGGACAAAAAAGATATAGAGCGACTGGAAATGAAAATCAGCTTACTTTTGCAGTAAATGCTGCGAACAGAGCTTTAAATAAAGCAAAGCTTTCTATAAATGATATTGATTTAATTGTATCTGCTGCTGCAGTTGGAATTCAGCCAATACCATGTACTGCTGCTCTAATTCACGAGCAAATTGCAAAAGGAACAGACATTCCTGCAATGGACATAAATACAACATGTACTAGTTTTGTTTCAGCACTAGATACTGTATCGTATTTTATTGAAGCAGGTAAATATAATAGAATTCTTATTGTATCAAGTGAAATTGCCTCTGAAGGGCTTAATCCAAATCAAAAGGAAAGCTATGAATTATTTGGTGATGGTGCTGCTGCAGTTATTGTACAAAGAAGCAGCGGTGAGTCTGGAATAATTGGAAGTATGCAAAAAACGTGGTCTGAAGGTGCTCATTCAACAGAAATAAGAGGTGGATTATCAAACTTTATTCCTAGTAACTACGATGGAACTAATGATGCAGAGTTTATGTTTGATATGAAGGGAAGACAAATACTTTCAATTGCAGCTAAAAAAGTACCAGCAATGTTTAAAGAATTTTTTGATGTATATGGTTTAAATATTGATGATATAGATTTAGTTGTTCCGCATCAAGCTAGCAAGGCTCTTGGAATGATAATGAACAAGGTTGGATTTCCAAAAAACAAATATGTTGATATTGTAAGTGAATATGGAAATATGGTATCTGCATCAATTCCTTTTGCACTTTGCAAAAGTATTGAAAATGGATTAATAAAAAAAGGAGATACAGTAATGCTTGCTGGAACTGCAGCAGGACTTACTACAAATATACTTGTATTTAAATACTAATGAATTTATAGGAGAGGATAAAATATGGGACTTCGTTTAATATATGGTAAATCTGGCACTGGAAAAACTACATTTATGTTTAATGAAATAAAAGACCGTATTCAAGAAGATAGTAAAATTTATATAATTACACCAGAACAATTTTCTTTTGTTACAGAACGAGAACTTATTAATACAATTGGATCTGGTGCAGCTATAAATGCTGAAGTAATAACGTTTAATCGTATGGCGTATAGAGTAATGAATGAAGTTGGTGGAGCTACAAAAACTTCACTATCTGAATGTGGTAAAGCCATGTTAATATATAACATCTTATTGAATGAGAAAAACAAACTAAATTTTCTTGGAAAATCTGATGAGAATATCGACTTAATATCAACGCAAATAACAGAATTTAAAAAACATGGAATTGGCACAAGCGATTTAAGTAACCTTATTAGCAATACACAAGATAAATATTTACAATCAAAAATGAATGATATGGCTGTTATTTATGACAAGTTTGAAGAAACAATTGCTAATAAGTATATTGATGAAAATGATGTTTTAACAATTCTTGCAAATCAATTACCACAAACAAGAATATTTGAAAACACAATCATTTATATTGACGAATTCGTGGGCTTTACGAAGCAGGAGTATGATATTATTAAAATACTAATGAAAACGGCTAAACAATTATCGATTAACATTTGTACAGATTCTTTAGAGGAGTCTAATTCTCCTGAGACAGATATTTTTTATGCAAATAAACTAACTGTTCAAAAAATAAAAAATGCAGCAGATGAAGTTAAATGCGATGTTGAAGAACCAATTTATCTAGAGAAGGTATTAAGATTTAAAAATAATGAACTTGGTCATATAGAGCAAAATTTGTATGCTGTACCATACGAAAGATACACAAAAGAGCTAAATAACATAAGTTTATTTTTAGCAAATAATCAATATTCAGAAATTGAAAATGTAGCCACAAATATAGTAAAACTAGTTAAAAACGAAGGGTATAGGTTTAAGGATATATCTGTTATAACAAAAAACCTAGATACTTATTCAAACTTATGTAAGGTAATATTCAATAAGTATCAAATTCCAGTTTTTATTGATGAGAAAAAAGATTTAAGTCAGAATATTATTGTTAAATATTTGTTATCGATTTTAGAAATTTTTGCAAAAAATTGGTCATATGAATCTGTATTTAATTATGTAAAAACAGGCTTTTTAGACATACCGCAAGATGAAGTTTATGAGCTTGAAAATTATTGCATAAAATGGGGAATAAAGTATAGTAAATGGTATAAAGGAGAATGGAATTTCCATGATGAGGATACTTTAAGTTCTGAAAAAATAGAGCGTTACAAGGAATTAAGAAATATTATTGTAAATCCATTAATCAAATTCAAAGAGCAACTTTTAGGAGTACATACAGCCAAGGAAATTACAAAAAATTTATATAACTTTTTAGTTGAAAATGAAATTGATAAAAAGCTCGAAGAGAAGAAGCAAAATCTAATTGATTTAAGCAAGATTGATATTGCTACAGAGTACGAAACAAGCTGGAAAATAATTGTACAAGTTCTAGATGAAATTGTACTTGTATTTGGTGATGACAAAATTACATTTGACAGATATATGCAAATATTAAAAACTGGTTTAGGTAATAGCAATTTAGGAAAAATTCCTGGAACTCAAGATCAGGTAATAATTGGTGATGTAGACAGATCTAGAAGTCATAAAATTAGAGCGTTATTCATAATTGGACTTAATGATGGCGTTTTTCCTAGTGTTAATAAAAGTGAAGGATACTTTAACGATAACGATAGAGCGTATTTTCTTGAAAATGGAATGGAACTTGCCAAAGGTACCATCGAAAGATTGTATGAAGATAACTTTAACATTTATAAAGCATTTACTGCACCTTGTGAAAAGCTATTTTTATCATATTCATCATCTTCTTCAGATGGAAAAACTTTAAGAGCATCAATGCTTGTTACTAAAATAAAAAAATTATTACCGGAGCTTAAAGAAACGAGTGATATTATAGAAAAAAAATCTGAAATTCTTATTGAAAATACTACGTTTGAAGAACTACTAAATGAAATAAGAGAGTGCAAAGAAAATAATAGGGTGCTAGACGACAAATGGCTTACTGTTTTTAATTACTACAAAGAAAATGAAAAGTGGAAACATAAGCTTTTTAGTAGTATAAAAGCCATTGAATATGTTAATGTGCCAGAAAAAATAACTGCTGCAAATATAGATAAAATGTATGGAAATGTTTTAAAAACAAGCGTATCAAGATTAGAGCAGTACAGAGCTTGTCCGTTTTCTTATTACTTAAAGTATGGATTAAATATATCAGAAAAAGATACTTTAAAAGTAGATAGTTTAGATACTGGTACTTTTATGCACGACGTTATAGATAATTTCTTTACTAGAACAAGAGATATGGATTTAAATATAAAAGAGCTTTCAGAGGAAGAAATAGATAGAATAATAGAGGAGATAATAAGCGAAAGATTAGGCTTAAACAAAAATTATATTTTTTCAGTTTCACCTAAATATAAGATGATGGCTGAAAGGTTAAAAAGAGTTGTAAAAAAATCTATGAAATACATCATAGAAAGCTTAAAACTAAGTGATTTTGATGTATTGGGAAATGAGGTTGAATTCAAGCAAGGCAAGGAATACAAACCTATAACAATTGAACTAAGTGATGGAAAAAAAGTTGAAATTACAGGAAAAATAGATAGAATAGATATTGCAAAAAATGAGGATGGAAAATATCTTAGAATTATAGATTATAAATCATCATTTAAAAACATAGATTTAAATTCTGTATATGCTGGCTTGCAAATTCAATTATTAACGTACTTAGATGCTGCTTGTAAAGAGGAAGATGTTTTGCCAGCGGGGGTCTTGTATTTTAATTTAATAGATCCAATAGTTAAGTCAGACAACAATTTAAGTGCAGAAGAAATAGAGGCTGAGATACGAAAAAAATTTAAAATGCAAGGATTAATATTAGCAGAATTAAATGTGGTTAAAATGATGGATAAAACATTGGAAAGCGGCAATTCAAACATAATTCCTGCATACATTGGAAAAGATGGTGAATTAAGTGCATCGAAAACAAGTGGAGTTACAAGAAAAGAATTTGAGTATTTGCAAAAGTATATGAACAAAATAATAAAGGATATTTCTACAGAAATCATGCATGGAAATATAGATATCTCGCCATATTATAAGGGAAAGAAAAAGCCATGTGATTATTGCAAGTACAAGTCAATATGCGGATTTGACACAGCTAATTCAAACAATAATTATAACTATATAAATGAATTAGAAAAAAATGCTGTACTAGAAATGATTAAAGAAAAGGTTGATATAAATACAAGTAAAACTAACAGCTAATAATAGCGGTAGTAAACAAGCATAATTACTAAATAGGAGGCAGTATGATAGATTTATCTAATGAGAATGTTATACATGTAAAAAAAGGTGATATTCAATATTTACAATTTAAAAGATTTTTAAAGTATAGTGATAAATTACAACATTGCTTTACCATGAAAAATTTAGATTTTAGAAATAAAAAACGTGATGATCAAAATTATCAAATTATATGTAGGGAGCTTAATATAGATGTACAAAATATAGTGAGACCACAACAAGCTCACACAAATATTGTAGAGCATGTTGATTATCAAAACAAAAGCAACACATTTTCGAATGTAGATGGTTTAATTACGAATTTAAAAGATACTGCTTTATCTTTAGTTTTTGCAGATTGTACGGCTTTACTGTTGTATGATCCTACAAAGAATGTTATTGGCAACATACACTCAGGCTGGAGAGGTACCGTGTCTAAAATAGGTAAAACCGCAATAAATAAAATGATTGAGGAGCATAATTGTAATCCAGATGATATTATTTGCTGCATAGGTCCAACTATTAGAAAATGCCATTTTAGAGTTCATGCTGATGTAAAAGAAAAGTTTGAAAAAGTTTTTGGAAAAAGTATTATAGCGCCAGCCGGTATGCAGGATGGGGAAGAAACATTTATGGTTGATGTTGTTGGTGCAAATATTAAAATGTTAAAAGAATGTGGATTAAGAGATGAAAATATAATAGATTCAGGAATTTGCACCGTTTGCAATAACGAATTATTTCATTCGTATAGGGCTCATAAAGATTTGTCTGGAAGAAATACAGCTATTATGTGCTTAATTTAAGGAGGTTATACTATTATGATAATACCTAGTAAACTTAATAAAGGAGATACAATTGGTGTTATAGCACCATCTGGAGCTATAGAGGACGAAGACATACTTAAAATAAATGAATCAATTAAGTTGTTAGAAGATTTTGGATTTAATGTTGTTTTTTCGGAAAATGCATATGAAAATGACCTAGGATATGGAACTTATGCTAGAAAAAGGGCAGATGATATTAATGAAATGTTTAGTAGAACCGACATTAAGGCTATACTTGTTGCAACAGGAGGGTTTGCTTCTTGTACTACATTTGATTATTTAGATTATAAATTAATAAGAGAGAATCCAAAAATATTATGTGGATTTAGTGATGCTACATCAATTGAAAATGTTATATCTGATAAATGTGGAATAGTTACATATAGTGGACCAACTTTAAAATCAATGACATCTTGGGATACAGACTATGCATATGAGCAATTTATAAAGAAATTTGCTTTTGCTGACAGTAATTTATTTGAAGAAGATGATGAATGCTTTACAATAATTGAAGGCAATGCTGAAGGTGAATTAATAGGAGGAAATTTAAGCTTAATAGCTAAAATGTGTGCAGGAAAACATAAAATAAATTTTGATAATAAAATATTGTTTCTAGAAGAGCTATACTACGAAGCACCTCCTGGTCTTGTGTATGAAAACTTATATTATTTAAAACAAAATGGAGTTTTTGATAAAATAAAAGGAATTTGGCTTGGAAATTATGAAGGTGAAATTCCAATAGAAAAAGTATTGTTTGATGTTTTTGAAAATGATATAACTATTCCTGTAATTAAATCAAATAACTTTGGACATACAGATAAAAAAATGATAATACCTATAGGTGTTAATGCTAAAATAGATACAAATGAAAAAATAAAAATAAAGCTAACTCAAAAAATTGTTAATTAATTAATTTAGTAAATTAATATAATATATAACACGTAGAATAAGGAATTGATAAATATGTACGAAAACTGGGAGGATTTAGAAAACTCAATAAAAAATTGTAAAAAATGCAAATTATGTACAAATAGAACTAACATTGTTTTTGGACAAGGTAACAAAAATGCAGATATAATGCTAATTGGAGAAGGACCAGGAGCAGACGAGGATATGCAGGGCATTCCATTTGTTGGAAAAGCAGGACAACTAATGAATATGGCATTCGATGGAATTGGCATTAAAAGAGAGCAAGTATATATTGCAAACATTGTTAAGTGTAGACCTCCAAATAACAGGGTTCCAGAAAATGATGAGGCGGAGGCTTGCTTAAACTACTTAAGAAATCAGGTTGTATTAGTAAAACCAAAAATTGTAGTTCTTCTTGGAAGTACAGCTCTTAAAAATATTTTAGGAAATGAAAACTCTATAACTGCCTGCAGAGGCAATTGGATTGAGAAAAAAGGTATTTTGTATATGCCTACCTGGCATCCAGCAGCTTTACTTAGAGATGAAAATAAAAAAATAGAGTTTTGGAAAGATTTAGAATTAGTTGTTGAAAAATATAATGCTATGGTTGTTTAGTATGGATATTGAAAGGAAATATTTGTAATGAATGATATAAAAGAAAAGGCAGATTACTGCTTAAGTTGTAAAAATAAGCCATGTATGAATGGTTGTCCTTTGTGTAATGATGTAACTGAATTTATAAAATGTGTAAAAGAGGAAAAATATGATGAAGCATATAAAATTGCAACAGAAACTAGTGTTTTACAGTCTGTTTGCGGTAGAATATGCCCTCATATGAGTCAGTGCGAAGGAAAATGCGTAAGAGGAATAAAACAGGTGCCGGTTTCTATTGGTGATATTGAAGCTTTTATTGGGGACAAAGCTATAGAAGAAAGTTTTTCTATGAAAGAATTACCTAAAGTAAAAGAAAATTATAATGTTGCCATAGTTGGAGGTGGACCAGCAGGCCTTACTTGTGCTGCTTTTCTTGAAAGAAGAGGTATACATACTACAATATTTGAAAAATATAATGAATTAGGTGGTATTTTAAGGCATGGAATACCTGAGTTTCGTTTACCAAGAGAGACTTTAGATAAGTGCATAAATAAAATTTTAAATCTGGGAATTGATGTTGAATATGGTAAAGAGCTTGGAAAAAATATAGATTTAGATTATTTAAAAAATAATTATGATTATGTATTTTTAGCAATTGGAGCAAATATTTCGTGGAAGATGGATATACCAGGAGAAGAATTAGATGGGGTTTTTGGAGGAAACGAATTGCTTGAAAGAGGGAATCATCCAAATTATTCTGGAAAAACAGTTATTGTATCTGGTGGTGGAAATGTTGCAATGGATTGTGCAAGAACTGTAAAAAGATTGGGAGCAAAAAGTGTAAAAGTTGTGTATAGAAGGTCTGAAGAGCAAATGCCTGCTGAAAGAAAAGAAATAGAAGATGCAAAAAAAGATGGTGTCGAATTTAATTTTCAAAATAATATTTTAAAAATATATGGAAAAAATAAAGTCAATGGTGTAGAATGTATAAGGACAAATCTTGTTAAAAAAGAAGGAGATACAAGATTAAGTCCGGTAAATATAGAAGGTAGCAACTACAACATTGAAGCAGATTATGTTATAATGGCTATTGGCTCTACAGTTGAAGAAGACGTAATTAATAAAACGGGATTAGAAAGAAACAAAAAAGGATATATTCAAGTTAACAACTACGTAACTTCAGATAGTAAAGTTTTTGCAGGTGGAGATGTAATTGGAGAAAAATCAACAGTAGCGTGGGCAGCAAAAAATGGTAGAGATGTTGCAGAAATAATTATAAATAAAATAGGTGAGGGAACTAATGAGTAATAATAGTGCTAAACATGCAAAAGGAAATGATGTTCGTAACAGTATTTTAAACAGTAGTGAAAAAGGAAATAATAAAGAAGTAAAAAATAAGAGAAGTAAAAAGAATTTAAAAAATTCTACATATAATGAAAATGGCAAAGATAAAAAAGGAAAGAAAGGACATTTATTTTTAAAAATCTTTCTTCCTATTTTGCTAATTATTGCAATAGTGGCAGGAATTGTTTTAGGAAAATATATGCATAAATCTGGTGGAAGCTTTACTGGAGCAATAATGAACATGGTTAAAGATGTTTTAGGAGATCAAGACCCAATATTTATACTTGTAATGGGTGTTAGTGAAGATATTTCGGTTGAGCTTACAGATACAATTATTTTAATGGGGTATAATCCTGATACAAATCAAGCGTTTATGCTTTCAATTCCAAGAGATACGTTTGTTGGAAAGAATGAAGCATATGCAGGTGGATATGACAAAATAAATGCGTTATATCAAACAAATCCAGAAAAAACTGTAGATGCTGTTGAAAGATTAACAGGTGTACAAATAGATTATTATGTTACAGTAAAAACAGGTGCTCTTGTTGAAATTGTTGATATTATAGGTGGAGTTGATTTTGACGTACCAATAAACATGGACTACGATGATGATAGCCAAGATTTGCATATTCACTTAAAGGCAGGACAACAAAGACTTAATGGTGATCAAGCAGAACAGTTAGTTCGCTTCAGACATAATAACAATGGATCTTCATATAGTTCAGAGTATGGGGATAATGATATTGGAAGAATGAGAACCCAAAGAGAGTTTATAAAAGTAGTTGCAAGTGATCTTATAAAAACAAACGATATGGACAAATTAAAAGAAATTGCAAAAGCAATATTCTCTAATTTATCAACAAATATGGATATTGGAAAAGCTATATCATATATTCCATATGCTGTTAACTTTGATGTTGAAAACAATTTAGCAATGGAACAATTACCTGGAACTCCAGCAATGATAAACGAATTATGGTTCTATAGAGCTAATACCTCTCAAACAAGAGAAATAATAGATTCTTTTGTTGAAAAATTAGGTTTAACTGAAGAAGAAAAAGCTAAGTATATAAAGCCAATAACTCAAACAAGCTCAGGCGGGGGATCAAGTAGCAAAAAGAATGATGATTCAAGCAGTTCAAATACAAGTACTCAAAATACAAATACTACAGTAAATAATACTATTGTTAACAATACAGTAAATAATACTGTACAAAAGAATACTGTAGAAAACAATACAGTAAATAGTGTAGAAGTAAGTAATACAGTTAATAATACAACTAATGATTCAGAAAATGGAACAGGAAATAGCGGAAGCAGTGAAGCTAATAATACAGATAACGGATCAGGAAACGAAAACAACAATAGTGGAAATCAAAGCCAAGAGGGTGGAAACCAAGGTGGAACTGGCGAAGGTGGTTCTGAAAATGGCGGAAGCAACCAAGGAGAAAGCGGAAGCAATAATCAAGGAGGTGCCGAACAAGGTGGCTCTGGAAGTGGAAATAGCGGAGAGCAAAATTCTGGTAGCGGAAGTTCAAATAGTGGAAGTGAGCAACAATCTGGTGGAGAACAAGCTGGCGGAGAATAAAATATAATATAAAAACAGTTAAGCATAAGCTTAACTGTTTTTTTGTATAAAATTTTAATCTTTTACAACTATATTATATATTTTGTTTGGCACATATATTTCTTTTACAATAGTTTTTCCATCAATATATGTTTTTAATTTTTCGTTTAATGTAATTTTTTCTTTTATTGATGATTGATCTTCGTCTTTACTAATTTGAATATTTGCTCTTAGTTTTCCATTTATTTGAACTGGTAAATCTATTGTGTCTTCAATGGTTTTTTCTTCATCGTATGATGGCCATTTTGTATATGCTAGTTCTTCTGTAAATCCAGCAACCTTATTCATTTCTTCTGTAAGGTGTGGAGCAAATGGGTTAAGTAGAGTTATAAATGTTTTATATTCAGCTTTGTTAATTCTTTTTAGTTTAGTAAATTCATTCATCATTGTCATAAATGTAGAAACACAAGTATTAAACTTCATCTCTTCGATATCGTTTGTTACCTTCTTTATGGCTTGATGCATCATTTTTTCTGTTTCTGGAGTATATTCATCTCCGTCAACTAGCATATTTTGAAGGTTCCAAACCCTGTCTAAAAATTTTGAACATCCTCTAATGCTTTCCATAGACCATGCTGCTGATTGATCGAATGGTCCCATAAACATTTCGTATACTCTAAATGTATCTGCACCAAATTCACGGACTATATCATCAGGATTTATAACGTTACCTTTTGATTTACTCATTTTTTCTCCATTATCACCTAGAATCATACCATGTGATGTACGTTTTTGATATGGTTCTTTAGTTGGTACAACTCCAATATCGTATAGGAATTTATGCCAGAATCTTGAGTATAGTAGGTGAAGAGTAGTATGTTCCATACCACCGTTATACCAATCAACTGGTGACCAATATTCTAAAGCTTCTTTTGAAGCTAAAGCGTTGTCGTTATGTGGATCCATGTATCTTAAGAAATACCAAGATGATCCAGCCCATTGAGGCATTGTATCTGTTTCTCTTTTTGCAGGTCCTCCACAATGTGGACAAGTAGTATTTACCCAATCTGTAAGCTTAGAAAGTGGAGATTCTCCATTTTCACCTGGTTCATAATCTTCTATTTCAGGTAGTTTTAATGGTAATTCTGTTTCTGGTATATGTTGCCAGCCGCATTTATCGCAATAAACCATTGGAATTGGTTCACCCCAGTAACGTTGTCTTGAAAATACCCAATCTCTTAGTTTATAGTTAACTTTTTTGCTTCCAATATTTTTTTCTTCAAGGTATTCTATTACTTTCTTTTTGGCATCTGCAACTTCAAGACCATTTAAGAAATCTGAGTTAATTAGTGTTCCAGTTTCAACATCAGTAAATGCCTCGTTTTCAAGATTTGCATTTTCTCCATCAACTACTTGAATAATTGGTAGGTTGAATTTTTTTGCAAATTCATAATCTCTTGAATCATGTGCTGGAACGGCCATAATAGCTCCAGTTCCGTATGAAGATAATACATAATCTGAAATCCAAATTGGAATTTCTTTTCCTGTTAATGGATTTGTTGCAGTAATTCCTTTTATTTCAACACCAGTTTTATCTTTGTTTATTTCAGATCTTTCAAAGTCTGATTTTAAACTAGCTTGATTTTTATAGTCATTTACAGCATCCATATTTGTAATTTTTGATGCATATTTTTCTATTAACTTATGTTCTGGAGCTATAACCATATATGTTGCTCCAAATAGTGTATCTGGTCTTGTTGTATAAACTTTTAATTCGTCGTCTGTTCCAGTTATTTTAAACTTAACTTCAGCGCCTTCGCTTCTTCCAATCCAATTTTTTTGTTGAATTTTTATTTTTTCAAGGAAGTCAACATCATCTAAGTCATCTATTAGTCTTTGGGCATATTCTGTAATTTTTAGCATCCACTCAGATTTTTCTTTTTGAACAACTGGGCTTCCGCATCTTTCACAAACACCGTTTACAACTTCTTCGTTAGCTAAACCAACTTTACATCCAGTACAGAAGTTAATTGGCATTGTTGTTTTGTATGCAAGACCTTTCTTAAATAGTTGAATAAAAATCCATTGTGTCCATTTATAATAATTTGGATCTGTTGTATTAACCTCACGTGACCAATCAAATGAAAATCCAAGAGCTTTTAATTGCTCTGTAAAGTGAGCCACATTTTTTTCAGTAGTAATACGTGGATGAATATGATTTTTCATTGCAAAGTTTTCTGCAGGTAGTCCAAATGCATCAAATCCTATTGGATAAAGAACATTGTATCCTTGCATTCTTCTTTTTCTTGCAATTATATCTAATGCTGTATAACTTCTTGGATGCCCAACATGGAGCCCTTGTCCTGAAGGGTATGGAAATTCTATTAATCCGTACCATTTATTAGGGTTTGTGTAATCGTTTTTGGCATTAAAAGTACCTTCGCTGTACCATTTATCTTGCCATTTTTTTTCTACTTCATGGAAATTATAATCCATATACATCGCATCCTTTCTTAATTTTACATAAGTAAAATTTCATAAATTATACTATAAAGATTAAGTAAAGTAAAGAGAAATAGGAAAAACAAAATAGATGTTTATAAGATAAACAAAAAACAACCTTTGCAGGTTGTTTTTGTTTATTTTCCATAACTATGATTATTTACTTTTTTTAGTGTCTTTTTTTTCTTCTTCTAGCACTGATGTACAATGTGGACATCTTGTTGCTTTTATAGAAATTTCAGACATACAGAAAGGGCAAACCTTAGTTGTAGGATCTGCTTTCTTTGGTTTCTTTCCAACTGTCATTAATTTATTAACTATTTTTAATATGATAAATAGAATTAAAGCCATTATTAAAAAGTTTATTATTGCTGTTATGAAGTTACCATAATTTAATGACAAAGCATTTGCAGCTTCTGCATCTAATCCTGTATAGTCAACCCATGGAAGTCTTATTGCTCCAGCAACTTCAGCTCCTCCAATAGAGTTTATTAATGGATTAATAAAACTATCTGTTAAAGATGTTACTATATCTCCAAATGCAGCACCTATAATAACACCAACTGCTAAGTCCATAACATTTCCTCTTAATGTAAATTCTCTAAATTCTTTAAAAAAACTTTTAAACATAAAAAATTCCCCTTTCAATGTTTATTTAATATCTACATAATACAATAATTTGGTGAAAAAAGTCAATAAATATTGTAAAAATCCACTTGATTTGTCAAAAAAAATGTGGTAAAATGGGCACATTGAGAAAAATAGCATAGGCCTATTTTCCTTACTTGCACAAAAAGTGTAGGTTTTATATCCATAAGGAGGTGAAAAATAATGAATAAATACGAAAGTGTTATCATTATTAATCCAACTGTAGACGAAGAAGGAATGAAAGCATTAGTTTCAAAATTTACAGATTTAATTAATAATGATGGTAAAGTTGAAGAAGTAGAAGAATTAGGAAAAAGAACATTAGCTTATCCAGTAAAAAAATTCGAAGAAGGTTTTTACACAGTATTCCACTTCGATGCAAATCCAAGCTTAATAACAGAGCTTGAAAGAAATTACAGAATAACAGATGAAATTATAAAATTCATGACAATCAAAAAAGATTAATAATTAATCAGAGTAAGAATTTATAATTTTAAATTTACTATAAAAGGAATGGTGAAAGCTATGAACAAAATTATTTTAATGGGAAGATTAACAAGAGACCCAGAGGTTAGATATACACAAACTAACAATACTTTAGTTGCTTCATTTTCATTGGCAGTAGATAGAAGATTTACTCGTCCGGGGGAAGAAAGACAAGCAGATTTTATAAATATTGTGGCATGGAGCAAAACAGGAGAATTTTGTAGTAAATATTTTAAAAAAGGTCAACAAGTTGGTGTAATTGGAAGATTACAAACAAGAACTTGGGATGATGAACAAGGTCAAAAACATTATGTAACTGAAGTAGTTGCTGAAGAAGCATACTTTACAGGTTCTAAAAAAGATTCAGATGGAGCTGGTGCTAATTTTGATAATGCATTCGGAAATGCACCTGCAGGAAATCAAGAACCATCTGAAAATTCAGACTTTGAAACATTTTCTGGCGATGACCTACCATTTTAATTTTAAAAGATAGGGGGGAAATAAAATGGCAGACAAGAAGAATAATAAAAGAAATAATAGAAATAACAACATGGATGATGATTTTAATCCTAAATTCAAAAAGAGAAAAAAATTATGTCCATTATGCAAAGATAAAAATTTCGTATTAGATTACAGAAATCCAGAACAATTAAAGAAGTTCATCAATGAAAGAGGTAAAATATTACCTAGAAGAGCTACTGGTGCATGTGCTAAACATCAAAGAGATATTACTTTAGCAGTAAAAAGATGTAGACAAATTGCTATGTTACCATATACTCAAGACTAATAAAAAAAAACTCAAGCTTTTATGGCTTGAGTTTTTTTTATTCTAACTGATATTATAATCTGAGCAAATTGTTGTACCATATTAAATGCCAAGTATTTTCTTTGCTCTTTCTACATCTTCGGAAGTAGCTGTTCTTGTATTTTCTAAAGGGTATTCAAGATCTAAATCTAACCATTTGTATTTTCCAAGGTCATGGTAGGGTAGAATATCCACTTTTTCAACTGTTTTTAGTGTCTCTAAAAAATCTCTTAGTTTAATTAGGTCTTCTTCTTTATCGGTATATCCTGGAACAAGTACTTGGCGAATCCACATTTTTTTACCATTGTCTGATAAATATCTTGCAAAATTAAGCTCTAATTTATTTGATACTCCGAACTAGGTCTTTGCAAATTTCGTCGTTTATACATTTTATGTCTAATAGAAATAAGTCTGTTAAATTAATTAAATCTGATATTTTTTCAGTTATTTCGAAGTTTCCAGAAGTATCTATTGCAGTTTGAATGTCAAGCTTTTTTAGTTCAGTAAAGAGCTCAATTAAAAAATCAGCTTGTAGTAGAGGTTCTCCACCACTAACTGTAACTCCACCACCAGATGCAATAAAATAATTTTTATATCGTATAATTTTATCAATTAATTCTTTTGTTGTATATTTTTTTCCAAATCTTCCATCCCATGTATCTCTGTTTTGGCAAAATTTACATTTTAGTCCACAGCCTTGCATAAAAATAATAAAGCGTATTCCTGGACCATCTGTTGCTCCAAATGTTTCGAAAGAATGAATTTTTCCAAATAAATCACTCATATCTTATATAAACGAATATAGTATTATATTCTGTTTTCTCCTTTCACCGAAATAGTAGCGTCTTGATAGAATCATTTTAGCATAAAGAAGAGTAAAATACAATTGAAAATACTGGAATTAAATGATATAATCAGGCAAGAAAATTGAAAGGAATAAATACAGATGAATAAAGACTTAGGAAACAAAATATTAAAAATTGTAATGGAGGTTTTAGCTGTAATAGTAATAGCTTTTTATGCTTTTTCTATTACTCCGAAAACATTTCAAAATGACACATATTATACTATAAAAATTGGTGAATATATCCAAAAAAACGTTAAAGATCCAAAACAATTATTACCTTGGAATATGGGATTGTATTCGCAAGATCCATTTTCATATCATGAAAATTTAGTATATACATATCCACATTGGTTTTATGATTGGTTTACATATAAAGCCTACTCAGTAAATGGACTCGAATCGGTTTATGTAATGACTTGTATTTTTTCGATTATATTAGGACTATCAATATACTATGTTAATAGAAGACTTAATAAAAACAGACCAATATCAGCAATAATAACGGTTGCATCGTTATATTGTTTAAGAGGTTTTATAGCTGCAAGGGCACAGCTTGTAACTTTTAGTTTATTTGTGCTTGCTCTTTATGGAATAGAGCGATTTATTAAAACAAGAAAAATAAGGTATGCTGTTATGTTAGTAGCTATTCCAATTTTAATAGCTAATATACATTCGGCGGTTTGGCCATTCTATTTTGTTTTATATTTACCATATTTAGCTCAGTACTTTATTACAGGAATTGCAACTACTAATTTCAATTTGCTGTTCAAAAAAATAGGACTTAAGTTTAAAAAGAAAAAATTAAGCAAAGAACAGTATAAAAAAGAGCTAGAAAATATTAATAAATTAGAGCTTGAACATAATAATAGAATAGAAGAAAGATCAAAGAAAACATACAAGTTAGATGTAGAACATGAGAAAAATATTAAATGGTTATTCTTAATTGCTTTTATATGCTTATTTACAGGATTACTAACGCCAATAAAAGATATGCCATATACGTACGTAATTAGAATAATGGAAGGAAATACAACGGCAAGCATTAGTGAGCATTTACCTCTTACACTTATTAAAAATACTACAGTAATGACCATATTTGTTATTTTCTTCGGAATTATTACATTCACTAAAACTAAAATTAGAATATGTGATTTCTTTATGGCATTTGGGTTAATATACTTATGTTTAATGAGTCAACGTCAGGTTTCTATGCTTGTATTAATTGGAAATTTTATTTTAGTAAGATTAATATGTAATTTATATAACAGACTAGATAAAAGATTTTTTACCAAATTTAATCATACATTTATCGATTTAATATTCGTGGTGATAATAACTTTATTTATAAATCTAACTTCTATTAGTAATTATATGATGAAAAAGAATCAATATTATGTTGATGCTTCATCATATCCGGTTAGTGCTGCAAACTATATAAACGAAAAATTAATACCAAGTGTAGGAAAAGAAAACTTAAGATTATTTAATGAGTATAATTATGGAAGTTATTTGCTATATGAAAATATACCAGTGTTTATAGATTCAAGATGTGATTTATATACACCAGAATTTAATGGCACTAAAAACGATAAAGGACGTTATGAAGGAAGAGATATATTCTCAGATTTTATGGATGTTTCAAATATGATAATAGATTATGAGCCGATATTTGTTAAATATAAAATTACTCATGTAATTTCATATTCAGGAAATAAGCTTTCTCGTGCACTGGATAAAGATGAAAACTATAATCAAATATATTCAGATACTCATTTTAGTATATATGAGAGAAATACAGATATTAAGTAAGGAATAAAAAATGAAAAAAAATAAATTTTTCTTGTTAATTATAGTATTAGCAATGATTGACCAAATAACTAAAGTTTTTATAATTTTATTAAAAAGTAAATTACCTGTAACTGTAATAAATAATGTTCTAGAAATTGTTTATTACGAGAATAGGGGAATTGCTTTTGGAATTAGGGCTGGCACAACACAGCTAATAAGCTTATTTACTGCTGTGTTGTTAGCTTCAATTTGCGTTGCAATTTATAAAAATTACGAAAAAATGAATAGTAAAATTATATACGGAAGTATATTGTTACTAGCTGGAGGATTAGGCAATTTACTTGATAGAATTTTTAGACTGTATGTTGTTGATTTTATTTACGTAAAAGCAATAGATTTTCCAGTATTCAACTTTGCAGATATATGCGTTGTTTTAGGTGTTATTACTATAATTGTTGGATTTATACTTATGGACAGGAGGGAAAAGGTTGAGCAAAATAACAGTGGAAAATAATGAAGACACAAGACTAGATTCATATATTGTAATGAAAAATCCAGAATTAACTAGATCTGCAGTTCAAAGATTACTAGATGAAGGAAATATACTTGTTAACAATGAAATAAAAAAGAATTCATACAAGGTTAGAATTGGAGATGTAATAGAAATAAGTATTCCAGAGCCAAAAGATGCTAAAATTGAAGCTCAAGATATTCCAATTGAAATTGTGTATGAAGATAACGATATTATAGTTGTAAATAAACCAAAAGGACTTGTTGTACATCCTGCAAATGGAAATCCTGATGGAACACTTGTTAATGCAATTCTAAATATTTGTGGTGATTCTTTATCAGGAATAGGTGGTGAAAAACGCCCTGGAATAGTACATAGATTAGATAAAGATACATCAGGACTTTTAATTGTTGCTAAAAATGATAAAGCACATTTAAATATGAGTGAACAGATAAAAGATAGGAAAGTAGTAAAGAAGTATGTAGCTCTTGTAAAAGGAGTAATTGAGGAAGATGAGGCAACCATCAATATGCCAATAGGAAGAAGTAAAAGTGATAGAAAGAAAATGGCGGTGGATAAGCAAGGAAAAGAAGCGGTTACTCATTTTAAGGTTATAAAAAGATACAACAAGTACACTCTTTTAGACATAAAAATAGACACGGGAAGAACTCATCAAATAAGGGTACATATGGCTGAAATTGGGCATCCTGTTGTAGGTGATGAAGTTTATTCAAATGGAAAGAATGAATTTGGTGTAAAAGGACAAATGTTGCATGCTAAAAGTTTAGATTTTTGTCATCCTATTACAGGTAAGAAATTGCATTTTGAGGCAGATTTACCAGAGTATTTCAAGGATGTTCTTAAACAGTGCGATTTAAGTTTATAAAAGGGGTGAAGTGATGGCTGAAATAAGATTACAGAAATATATTGCGGGTGCAGGAATATGTTCAAGACGAAAAGCTGAAGAACTTATACTGGAAGGTAAAGTTTCTGTAAATGATGTAATTGTAACAGAATTGGGAACTAAAGTTGATTCAGATGTAGATAAAGTGTGCATTAATGGTAAAACTATAAAAGCTGAGCAAGAATTTAAGTATGTATTACTAAATAAGCCAGTAGGCTATGTAACTACAGTAAGTGATCAGTTTAATAGGCCGATTGTTTTAGATTTAATAAAAGGTTGCAATGTTAAATTGCTTCCTGTTGGAAGGCTTGATATGTACACTTCTGGTGCATTAATTTTAACTAATGATGGTGATTTTATTTATAAAGTTACACATCCAAAAAATGAAATCGAAAAAACATACAATGCAACTGTTAGAGGAGATGTTACAGAAGAAGATGTAAAAAAACTTGAAGCAGGCGTAAAGATTGACGATTATAAATCTGGAAAAGCCAAAGTTAAGATTCTTAAAATTGATAAAGAAAAAAATATATCTAGATTACAGATAACTATACATGAAGGAAAAAATAGAGAAGTAAGAAAAATGTGCGAAGCAATTGGAAAGAAAGTTATAGCACTGCATAGAGCATGTATAGGATCTTTAAATGTTAAGAATTTAAAAATTGGAGAATGGCGATATTTAACTGCTGAAGAGGTAAATTCATTCTATAATTAAAAAAAATTTTTTGTTGTTGTAAATGTTAAAAAATAATTATATAATGATTTAAATACAAAAGATGAGGAGATTAATTATGAAATACCAAAAATTTATTCCAGAAGGCTGGCATAGAGAAAACAAGATTATTAATGGAGATATGCTAAAAAAGGCTATTGAAACACAAGAAATACTAGAAGCAAAAGTGGTTGGATGTGACGAAAACTACAATTTACGTTTACAGTTTGATAATAACATAAATGGGATAATAAAAAGAGAAGACATTGAATTAATTAATGGAAATAATAAAGAACTTAAAGAAAATGTAAGTACAAGCAAAATAAATAGATATGTACAATTTAAAGTAAAAGGAATTGATGAATCAAACAATTACTTATTATCTAGAAAAGACGTTGAAAAAGAAGCAATAGATTGGATGAAAGATGAGGTTACGGAAGGTACTGTACTTAAAGGAATAGTTAAAAGTATACAACCATATGGTGCTTTTGTTGAAATAGGAGGAGGAGTAGTTGGCTTACTTCACATAGAAGATATGTCTGTTGCAAGAATAAAAACTCCAAGAGAAAGAGTAAAAATTGGACAAAAAATAAATGTTATGGTAAAATCCATGGATAGAGATAACGAAAAGATTATTTTAACATATAAAGAGCTACTTGGTTCGTGGGAAGATAATGTAAAAGATTTACAAGAAGGAACTATAGTTGAAGGTAAGGCAAGGGAAACGGAAAAGTCTAAAAATGGAATTTTTATAGAGCTAAAGCCAAATTTAGTAGGTCTTGCCGAATACAAAGATGGAATAGAATACGGCCAAAAAGTTAATGTATATGTTAAGAAAATAATACCAGAGAAAAAGAAAATAAAACTTATAATTGTATAAAGAGGAGGATTAAAAGGTGGTTGAAGATAACGAGATTAAGGCAGTTACATCACCATTCGCAATTAGGGAAGGTGAAATAAAGGTATTCGACGGAAAAGACGGATACGTATCAATGAACCAAATTGTTCAAAGAATTAATTTAGGACACATCAACGATTTACATTTTAAGGTTTTATCTTTAGTTAATGAATTTGAATTCATTACATCAAGACAATTATTTCAATTACTAGAAATTAATGGATTTGATGTTAAAACACAAGATAAACTAAACGGAAAATTAGATCAATTAGTAAAAGCTAAAATATTAACTAAATATTACTTTAATTCAGACGATGGTAAAGGTATTTATAGAATTTATTGTCTAGAAAAGATGGGAAAATATTTATTAAACTCTAGAGGAGAGGAATGTAAATGGCAACCAACAGACAATACTAAACCTGTTGCCATGATAAAGAAAAGACTTGCAGGAAATCAAATTATTATTGCATACCTAAGAAAAGTTAAAGCATTTGATGCTTTTACAGCTAAACCATTACTAACGGCTAAATCATTAGGAAAGTCTTTCAGAGCTACTGGAGGTTCAATTAAGCTTACCAAAAAAGATAAGTCTATAGATTTTATATTTGAAGTAGTCAGAAGAGAGGATGACTGGGAAAAGAAATTAGTAGATAAAATGAAATTCTACAAAGATTTCTATGCAAACTTTGTTCCAGGAGATTCAGGATTTAAGAGCATACCTCAGCTTATAATTGTTTGCGAAGATGATAAACATATGGCTGAATGCTTTAAGGTTATAGTAATAAACGATTTAATACCTGAAAAAATAAAACTATATTATACAACAGATTTAAAGCAAAATGATGAATCTTTAGATGAATCATTGTTTGAATTTGTTACAAACGAGGAAACTGGAAAGTATAAAATGAAAAATACAAAAATAAAATTACTTGATTAAAATGTAATATAAAACAGCTTAATTAAATTGTAATGTAATAAAAAATATCATCGAGTAGATGATATTTTTTTATATATAAAACCCCCTATGTTCACATGGAATATAGGGGGTTTGTTTTATTTTTTATTATTATATTTATTTTGTATTGCATTTCCGTCATCGAATGTTATTGATGATTCATCAGTATATCCTGGACGTATTGGATCTGTTTCATCAGAATTATTATCTGAGAAATTTGCTAAATCTGTGTTCTTTTTATCTTTCTTTGACTTATTTGAGTGTTCTTCAGAAATTCCACCAGTATATTTTGTAAAGTTGAAGTTTGTTTCTGGTTGTTTTTCTTTATATTTTGATTCTATGAAATCTAATTTACCAATACCAACGTTGTTCTTTCCGCCACCATCACGTATTTTGTACATACATTCTTTGAATTTAACTGCTTGAATTTTTCCTGGTTTGTATTTTGGTTCATGCTTGTATTCGATATTACCCATATTTGATGTATAATCGCCTTTTGCTGTATCGTAAGTACGATTAGATTTCCACTTAGTTTTCTCACCAAGCTCTTTTGACCACCAGTCGTTATCATCTGGTTCGTTATTTCCAAATACAACTTTGTGTACGCAGTTTGCAATAATTGTTTTTCTATATTTCTTATTGTATGCGTTTAATTGATCTAGGTTTTGAATTGATATTACACTTCCAACACGATACTTTCTGTATAATGTAAATATTGGCTCTGTTGCATCACAGATAAAATCTGAGAATTCATCAATATATAAGAAGTGTGGTATTCTTGTTGATTCTATACCTGGTCTTCTTAGTACAGCATGTTGCATAGATAATAGGAAGAATAATCCAAATGCTTTATGTGCAGATGTTCCTAAATCTCCTCTACGCGTACATAGTAAGTTAAAGTCACCGTTAAGCATTGATAAATCAAAGTTTAGGTTACCAGTCCTTTTACATAGTATTGCTTTTACACCTGGATATCTTAGTAAGTTATCTAATTGAGTAATTGCAGATGATATGTATCTTTCAGTGTCAGATTTATAAGTGCTGTTTGTGTAGAAGTTTTTCTTGAAATATGTAAGAAGTATAGCGTGTTCTTTTGCTAATTCTTCGTCTTGTTCCATTTCTTCACACATATCTTGTATAATTGAAAAATCATTAAATGCACGTAGCATATCTTCTAGAGTAGGTATTTCATTTTCATGCATTCTAGGGTACATTATTTTTAGTAATATAGATAGGTTTTCTATTGCTTGTGTTGAAAAATTATCTTGCACACCTAAATCTAGCTCTAAGCTAGGTTGGTTTGTACTATGTAGTGTTCTTAACACAGATGATATTATTACAGATGCTTGTAATGGATTATCGTAAGCAAAAGGGTTTAATCCTGGTGATTCTTCTGGTGAGTTAGGATCTATTAAATTTACTTTTACGTGATAATTCTTAGCAACCTTTAAAACTCTTGAACAAGATTCAAAATCTGGAGAAAGATATGTTAATCCTAAATCTCTATATACAATATTGTCTCCATCAGATGAGTATATCATTTTTTTCATACAAGATTTATATGTTCCAATTTTTGATGAACTTGGTTTTATCATATTTAGTGAAAAGTTTTGATTAATATATTCGTTATCGTATGGACAATTTAAATTTGCAATTCCTGACTTTAATGCTGCAAAACCATATTCTTTTGCACATTTATTGAAAAAGTGTTTTCTTTCAATATCTCTTGCTATCATTGGCTCGAATATAAGAGAAGTTTTTCCTGACCCTGAAACACCAACAACAAGCATAGATTCAAATCTTCGGTCTTCAGCAATTTTAACAGATTTTCCTGTTTGTTTATCAACACATAATTTTATTTCGCAACTATATTCTCCAGTTGAAGTTGAGTTCTTTCCTGATAAATTAATACCAGAATATGCAAAAATAGATTCTCTTATGTCTAGTGTATCGTTAATAGTTGTATATAACCACTTTATAACCGGATAGAATGTGGTAAGTGGTAAATATATTGATATACCACGAAATGCCGGTGCAACTAAGCTTGTATACTCTGTTGCAATTTTTACGTAGCTTGGTGCAGACATTAAAAGAAGCCATGCTCCAGCGTTTATTAATTGGGTAACCATTGAAATGATAAGTATGTATAACGCTACTACATATAGGTAGAAAAATGATAGTTTGGTTTCTTCTGATTTTGCAAATTTTGAACTACATGCAAATAAAAAAGAAAATATTGGACATGCAAACGCAAGTGCATAACCAATAGGACCCCAATAAGAATTACCTATACCAGTAAAAATCATGATTAATAATTCTGCGACTCTATCTACAACAAGATAAATTGTAATAAGAGACAATATATATGTTAAAAAAGTGTTTAAATCGGTTTTTAACAATTTTAAAAACTTATTCACTATTTTCAAAACTTTCACCACTTTCAATTAATTTAAAAATATTACATATATTATCTTATAAATTGCGCAAAATTTCAAGTGTTTTGTGTGAATTTGTTGAGAAAAACAAAAAATAATCTTCCTATTATATGTGTGAAAATTTATAGCTATTGTGTAGTCTATAAATTTGTTAGCAGGAATATAAATTAAGTATTGAGAAGGAAGAAGAAGATATGAATAAAAAAAAGGCATTTGATGGGGCGTTAGCAATGATTATTTCACAGGCTATTGTGAAAGTATTTGGATTATTATATAAATTGTTTTTGGCAAATAAAGATGGATTTGGAGATAGCGGAAATGCTATTTATAATTCAGGATATCAGATATATGCTTTATTGCTTGTAGTATCATCTATTGGAGTACCCAGTGCTATTGCTAAAATGGTTTCAGAAAAGTACTATTACGGCAACAAGAAAGAAGTAGCTCAAATTTTAAAGAGCTCTTTAATAATTTTTTCAGTAATTGGTTTAACATTATCTTTATTTTTAGCTTTTTCTGCTGGTTTTATAGCTAATAAGGTACTTGATATGAATGAAACAAAGTATGTACTAATTGCACTTTCTCCTGCAATATTTAATGTTTGTATAATATCGGTGTACAGAGGTTTTTATAATGGAACAAACAATATAAATATAACAGCTAAATCTCAATCAATAGAGCAAATATTTAAAACTATTTTTACAATATTGTTAGTTGAAGTTTCGTATATTGCATATAATAAAAATACAGTAGTTATGGCTACTATGGCTAATTTTGCAACAACATTGGCAACGTTGGTATGTATTTGCTATTTAAATAAGAAGAACAAAATATATGGAATCGGAGCAAAGTTTAGCGGTAAAGTTGCAAGAAGAGTATTTAAAATATCCATACCTATTTCAATAAGTGCAATTTTAGTTTCTGTAAGCAAAAATATAGATTCAGTTACTGTGGTTAGATTTCTTAAGAATACTATAGGAGAGCAAAATGCTAGAATTCAGTATGGATTATTAAGCGGTAAGGTGGATATATTAGCTTCTTTACCGGTGTCTTTTATTATAGCGGCAGCAGCAACCTTATTACCAATAGTTTCGTCCTTAAATACAAGAAAAGATACGGAGAAAACGCGTTATATAATTAAGAATTATCTGCTATATACTATTTTATTTGTTTTTCCATGTGGGTTAGTAATGTTAGGATTTTCTGATCAAATTTTAAAATTGTTATTTAACAGTTCAAATGGAGGCCTTATTTTCAAAATAAGTGCAGTAACTATGATTTTTATTTCGTTAGAGCAGGTAGTTCATTCTGCATTACATGGAATAGGAAAAACGTATATTCCCTCAGTTTCGCTAACGATTGGAGTAATAACTAAAACATGTTTAAATGTTGTATTTTTAAGAATGCCATACAACTTTTTTTTAGGTGGAATTACTGGCGTTTGTGTTGCAACAATGATTTGTCATATAATGGCATTTTACATAAGTTATGGTGCTTTGAAAAAAAATTTAAAGATAAAAGTAAATTTTTTAAAATATATCTTGAAACCATTAATTTGTTCTATTATAATGCTTATGAGCTTAAATTATTGCTATGTTTTTCTGGCAAGAATAATTGCTGAAAAGTTAGCCATAATAATAGCTACAGTGTTTGCCATAAACGTATATATTCTTACTTTATTTTCTTTTAAAATATTAAGCAAAAATGAGCTAAAAATGGTACCAATATTGTCAAATTTTATAAATTTTGACAAAAAATAAAGAAAAAAGAAGGATTTTATATAATTTTGGCGAATAATCATTATAGTAGTTTATAAATCTGCAATAGACCAGAATTATAAAGTACATAATACGAAATTCAATAGGAGGTAATGAATCATGAACAAATCTGATTTAATTGCGGCAGTAGCTGCTAAAACAGGAGACACAAAGAAAGCTGCTGAGACATCAATCAATGCAATAGTAGATGTTATATCAGCTGCATTAGCAAAAGGAGACAAAATCCAATTAGTAGGATTCGGATCTTTCGAAGTAAGACAAAGAGCTGCTAGAAAAGGAAGAAACCCACAAACAGGAAAAGAATTAAAAATTTCTGCAAAGAAAGCTCCTGTATTCAAAGCTGGAAAAGCATTAAAAGATGCTGTTAACAAAAAATAAGATTTAAATTTATATATTATAAATATAGATATGAATTCATATGTAAAATAGCATGGTAAAGTGTACACAAAAGCAAAAAAAGATTGATGCTTTGTGTGCACTTTACTTTTTTCGTATAATAAAAAATTATTAATATTCTATTATATGTTGTATGAAAATACATTGCACAGATTGATGCTTAAAATTATTTAAAATTCTATTTTTTATACCGTGAAAATTTGACATTTTTGTAAAAATAAGGTATAATTAAAGCATCTTTGTGAAAAGGAGTTATAAATAAAATGAAAGATAAAAAGAGTATGATTATGGTGATTTTTATAGGCATTACTATTTTTCTATTCTTATGTTTTAATACTACTGTTTTTGCAACAACAGGTACTGTAACAACAGGAGAATTAAGATTAAGAAAAGATAGCTCATTATCATCAGATATCATAGGATTGTTAGATGAAAATCAAGAAGTAGAAATACTTGGAGAAGATGGAGATTGGTATAAGGTTAAAGTTAAAAATGACGTAGGATATGTAAATAAACAATACGTTAAAGTTAAAAATGAACAACCTGCTAATCAAAGTACAGAAAAAACAGAGGAAAAAACTGAAGAAAAATCAGAGGAAAAATCTGAGGAATCTAAGGTAGAAGATAATAAAACTAAAAATTTAAACAACAAAAAAGCTACAGTTAAACAAGGAAGTAAAATAAGGATATTGCCAGTTATCAATGGTGATGTTTTAAATGAAGTAGATAAAGATCAAGAATATACAATAGTAAGTAACTTAGGTGTATGGTCATATGTTAAAAGCGATAATTTGAGTGGATGGATTTTAACTCAAAGTTTATCAGTTGAAGAAGATAGTGCTACACCTGAAACAACTGAAAATAATGAAACAACTACTGAAAATGAACAACAAGAAGAGCAACAAGCAGAGCAAAAACCAGATAGTTTATACGATGAAGAAAAAACATATTATGTAAGTGCTTCATCCGTAAACGTTAGAGATAGTGCTTCAAAATCAGGAAACATTATTGATGGATTATCACTAAACAAAGAAGTAACAGTATTAGGTGAAAACGGAGACTGGTATTTAGTTTCAGTTGATGGAACAAAAGGTTATGTTGCTAAAACTTTACTTTCAACAACTAAAAAAGAAGTAACATCTAGAAGTTCAACACCTGTTCAAAATACAGACGACGATGAAGATGAAGCTGAGGAAGATGATGAGGAAGATAATTATACTCCACCAGCTCCAGCAGGTTCAGAAGGTAGCGACATAGCTGCATATGCTCAACAATTCGTTGGATATCCATATGTATATGGTGCTAGTGGACCAAATGCATTCGACTGTTCAGGTTTTGCACAATATGTTTACAGACAATTTGGATATTCTATAAATCGTACAGCTGATAACCAAGCATATAACGGAAGTTATGTAAGCCAAGAAGATTTAGAGCCAGGTGATTTAGTATTCTTTAATACTTCAGGTAGAGGAATTGGTCACGTTGGTATATACATTGGTGGAAGACAATTCGTTCACGCATCTACATCAAGAACTGGTGTTATTATTTCATCATTAGATTCATCTTACTATACATCAAGATATGTAACAGCAAGAAGAATTGTATAATAGGGGTTTTATTAAGGAGTTCTTTTGAAAAGAAAGCTTTTAATAATATCAATTAATTTTATTATTGGATTAATATGGGGGCTATATTTTAATAAAAATATAGCCCTTATTTTGTGCGCTCTTTTATTTGTATATTTTGTTTTAAATAAAAACAGGTTTGGCATTCTATGCATTGCTACAATAGTTATTTCGTGTGTATATGTCAATAATGTAATGAGTGATTATAATAGCTTTTGTGGTTGCAGTGAAAATTGTATTATTAATGGAACAGTTATAAATGTGCTAAAATCTGATGAAAACTCGAAGCAATATGTATTAAAAATAGAGTCAATAAATAATAATAAAAGATATAAAAATAAGAGAATCTTAGTTGAAGAAAAAAGAGCAAAGGAATATAGCGATGATACTTTATTTGGTAGTTATATTAGTATTGAGGGAAAAATAGAAGAGGCAGATTCTTCAAGAAATCCAAAAGGATTTAATTATAATGAGTATCTTAGGTCACAAAAAATATATGGGATAGTGTACGTAAAATCTGGTAATGTTAAAGTTTTAAAAGAAAATAATGTAGGAGCATATGTTAGTATATTAAATATGTTAAAAAACAGAATAATAGAGAATATACATTGTTTTTTGCCAAATGAATCGGCGGATATATGCTGTGCTATTGTTATGGGAGATAAGGTTAATCTTGATGAGAATGTTAAAAATGTGTTTTCAGATGCAAGCTTATCGCATGTTTTGGCTGTTTCAGGCATGCATGTTGGATATATAGCAGGTTGTATATATTTTGTGTGTAGTGCTGTTGGTAAAAGAAAACAGAAATATGTTACTATTATACTTTTAATACTTTTTTGTAATTTAATTGGCAATCAAAACTCAGCTATAAGAGCTGTATGTATGATGTCTATACAGTTATTTGGTGGAATAATGCATAAAAAAGCTGATAGTTTAACAAGTTTGTCGGTATGCAGTATGGGAATTCTGGTGTACAACCCGTATGCTATAAAAGATGTAGGGTTTTGTTTATCTTTTGGTGCTACTTTAGGAATAGTTTTATGCTCTAATGTTTTAGAGAACAAATTAAAAAATATCTTAAATCAAAATAAAATTGCTAAATACATAAAGAGCAACTTAATTGTAAGTATTTCAGCAAATATACTATTATTGCCAATTATAGCATTTTTCTTTAATAAAATATCATTTACTTTTATAATTTCTTCAATTATAGCATCGCTGCTATTAGCTGTAATTATGCCACTAGCTATTATTTGTACAATATTTTCTTTTTTTTCAATATATTTGTCAAAATATATTGGAAGCGCACTAAATATTTTTATTGTCTTTCTGTATTATTTATCGCAGTTTTGTTCATGTGTTAAATTGGGTAATTTTTTTGTAGGAAGGCCTAGTTTGTGGTTTTGTACTAATTACTACGCTTTAGTTGGTTTTAGTTTTTATGCTAATAATATTAAATGTAAGTTTAAGAAAATAATAATGTTGTATTTAGTAATTAATTTAACGGTAATAACAGTAAGCACAACAATATCTATAGCCAGCAATAAGCTCCGTATTTATTTTGTAGATGTTGGTCAAGGTGATTGTACTGTTATTAAAACTCCAAATGGCAAAAACATTATGATTGATGGTGGGGGAAATGATACAAATGAGTATGTAGGAAAAAATATAGTAGTACCATACTTGCTTAATAGAGGAATTAAACAAATCGATATAATTATTATTTCTCATTTCGATTCGGATCATGTTGGAGGAATTTTAACGGTTTTAGAAACAATTAAAGTAAAAGAGATTATAATATCAAAACAGTTTGCAAAGTCTCAAAATTATGAAAAATTTAAGGAAATTGTTTCTAAGAAAAAAGTAAAAGTTCATATGGTAAACAAGGGGGATGAAATTCAAATTGAAAAGAATATAAACATTAGTATACTGTGGCCAAATAATAAAAATGTTATTGCAGAAAATACATTAAATAACAACTCTATAGTGTGTAAACTAAATTATGGGATTTTTTCCATGATTTTTACTGGGGATATTGAGGAAATAGCAGAAAATGAAATATTGAATGAATACAAAAACAATTCTAAATTATTAAATTCAACAGTTTTAAAAGTTGGACATCATGGATCAAAAACCTCATCAACACAATGGTTTATAAATGCTATAAATCCCAAAATATCAATAATTGGAGTAGGAAAGAATAATAATTTTGGACATCCAAGTGATATTGTTATAGAACGATTAAAAGCATGTAAATCTAAAATTTATAGAACAGATCAAATGGGCGAAATATCACTAGTAGTGGATACTAATGGCAAAGTGGACGTTAAGCAGTTTATTAAATAATACAGCAAGCGAGGGGAAAATGGTTTATCAAATAATACAATAGATGTATGTTAAACAGTTTGCTAAATAATACAATATTTGAATAAAAATCTAAAAAAATACAAAATATATAATAGAAAGAAGATACAGCTTTTTGTACATTAAAAGAAAGGAGCTTAGTTAATGAGTAAAAGAGCTATTATTATATTGTGCAGTTTAATTAGTATTATATTACTGTGCTTTTTAGGATATCTTATTCTAAATGGATTTAATTATAGAGAGAACAATTTAAATAAAACAGGTGGAGTTAACAGGACAAACACTATAACAAATAAAAAAACAACAAATATTATTGAAACATCAAGCGAGGAAAAGGTAGTTGCTATTCCGTCAACTAAGCTAGAAATGGTTCAATATTATGAAGAATGTGGACATGTTGTGAAAGACGAGTATAAAATTCCTTCTGTTGTTGTTAATATGAATGAAGAACAAGTTAAAAAATATTATACTGGATGGGAATTACAAGATTTTTCAAAGGAAAAAATAAAGCTATTTAAAAATAATAGTGGATTATGTACAGAGCATTTTGTTATAAAAGATGTAGATGGATATGTTAGTGTTTTTTCATTAAATCAAAAAGGGGAGGAAACGCTATACAGAGCAACAGATATATTAACAAGGTATTTATCGGATCAAGATAAAGCATCATTAAAAAATGGGATAAAAGTGGTTGGTAAAGATGATTTGGAAATTGCACTAGAAGATTTAGAATAAAAAAACATCTTATTAAATGCTTTAAATTTAATAAGATGTTGTATATTTTTATATTTATTTCTTTAAATTATTGTGTAGATTTTCTAAATACCCTTTAGTGTAAAATGATTTAAAATACATTACCAAAGAGAATATTGTCATTGCTAATCCTAAATAATATAAGTATGTGTCAAATCTTGTGTTTATATTAAAGTATGAGATTACTAAAGATGATACTATAGCAATGTAAAAGGTTACAGTGGTTGCTTTTCCATACCATTTACTAGAAACTACCAAGTCTTTACCATATAAGAAAGAAGCTCCTGCAATCATTAATATTTCTTTTAAAATGATAATAAACAAAATCCAAATTGGAATTATAGGAGATCCATCGCTACTTTGTTTTAGTGCTAAAGTAATAAGAATTGCTAGTTGGGTAGCTTTATCTGCTAGTGGATCCATTAATTTTCCAAAATCGGTAATTAAATTAAATTTTCTAGCTATAAAACCATCAAGCACATCTGTTAAGGCAGATAGTGTTAGGAATATAAAAGCTAGTAAATACATATTTCTTACTAGAAAAATAATTATAAATGGTATAAATATAAATCTAGATATTGTAAGTATATTTGGTATATTTTTGTTCATCTGTATGCCTCCGTTTTAGATTATTGTACTGTGAATGTTAATTCATCTTTAGCACAATCTATACTAATTGTTTGACCATTCTTTAAAGTTGATTTTAATATTAAATCTGAAAGGGCATCTTCAACATATCTTTGAATAGCTCTACGTAATGGTCTAGCTCCGTATTTTAAATCAGTTCCTTTTTCTAAAAGAAATTGTTTTGCACTTTTAGAAACGTTTAGTGTTATATCTTTGTCATTTAATGCTTTCTTTGTATCTGCTAAAATTAAATCTACAATTTGCAATAATTCGGTTTGTGTTAACGAATTGAAGGTTACAATTTCATCAACTCTGTTTAAAAATTCTGGTCTAAATGTTTCTTTTAAACTATCTTGTAATTTATAATTTTGAGCTGTTTTTCCAAATCCGATAGAGTTAGTGTTTAGGTTTGAACCTACATTTGAAGTCATTATGATAATTGTATTTTCAAAGCTAACTGTATTTCCTTGGCTGTCTGTTAATCTTCCATCATCAAGTATTTGAAGTAATAAGTTAAATACGTCATGATGAGCTTTTTCAATTTCGTCGAATAAAACAATTGAATAAGGTCTTCTTTTAACTTTTTCTGTTAATTGACCTGCATCATCATAACCAACATATCCTGGAGGAGATCCAATTAGTTTTGAAGTTGAGTGACTTTCCAGATATTCAGACATATCAATTCTTATAATTGAATCTTCGTTTCCAAACATTTCGTAAGCTAAAGATTTAGCAAGTTCTGTTTTTCCAACACCTGTTGGTCCAACAAAAATAAATGATGGTGGTCTTTTTGTTGATTTTAAACCAGCTCTATTACGTCTTATTGCTCTTGAAACAGCTTCAACTGCTTCATTTTGTCCAATAATTCTTTTGTGTAGATTTTGTTCAAGGTGTAGTAATTTATTTGTTTCTTCTTCGGTTATTTTTTTAACTGGTATTTTAGTCCAACGTTCTATTACGTTTGCTATGTCTTGAGTAGTTAAAGATACGATTTTCATGTGTTTGCTTAATGTATCTATTTGTTCAAGTAGCTTGCATTCCTTAGTTTTAAGCTCTGCAGCTTTTTGATAGTCTTCGGTAGAATCTGCTTGAGCAGCTTCGGCTTTTTGTGATTGAATATCATGTAGTTCATTTTTTAGAAGCTCTAATTCATATAAATCTTTGTTTTTTAAGTTTATTTGTGAGCAGGCTTCGTCTAATACGTCAATTGCTTTATCTGGAAGAAATCTATCATGTATATATTTTTCGGACATAATAACGGTTTGTTTTATTACATCCTTCGAAATTTTTACTTTATGGAAATCTTCATAGTACTTTTTAATACCATTTAATATAAGAATTGTATCGTTTATTGAAGGCTCTTCAACAAGAACTTGTTGGAATCTACGCTCTAGGGCAGAATCCTTCTCAATATATTTTCTATATTCTTTAAGTGTTGTTGTTCCAATTAATTGAATTTCACCATTTGAAAGAGATGGTTTTAATATATCTGCAGCATTCATTGAATGTTCTGCATCTCCAGCTCCAATAATGTTGTGAATTTCATCAATAACCAAAATTATATTACCACAGTTTTTGCATTCGTCAATAATAGCTTTCATTCTAGATTCGAATTGTCCTCTAAATTGAGTACCTGCAATTACTGAAGTCATATCTAGCAAATAAACTTCTTTGTTAAGCAATTTAGAAGGTACATCGCCTTCTGCTATTTTTATTGCAAGGCCTTGGGCAATTGCTGTTTTTCCTACTCCTGGCTCACCAATTAGGCACGGATTATTTTTTGTACGTCTATTTAATATTTGTATAATTCTTTGAAGTTCAGATTCTCTACCAACAACGGCGTCAAGTTGCTTATTTTTTGCTTTGAAAGTTAAGTTTGTACCAAAGGTATCTAATGCTTTATGTTTTTTATTATTTGTTTTAGTTTCTGTCTTAACTTTTGTTGTGTTGTTTGAATTATTGTCATTTTCATCATTTTGTGCGTTTTTACCATTGAATAATCCTGAAAAAATTGAACCAAGAGAATTTGGATCGTCTGGATTTACTTCTTCAGAAAACTCTGAATTTTCTGACAAGTCGTTAAACATTATTTCGAATTGTTTTGACATGTTTTCTAAATCGCTATCAGACAAATTAGCTTGTTTTGCAAGTGCATCTAATGGATTTATTCCTTTCTTTTTGGCACACTCATAGCATAAGCCTTCCATTTCACTGGTATCATTTGATTTATTTATAAATATTACAGCTGCATTCTTTTTACAAACTGAACATAACATATATCATATCTCCTTTTTGTATAAATATATATAATAATACATTAAAAAGTGCGTATAGTCAATAAATTTTTGTTATGATGAAATTGTATAAAAATACGTGTAACGAGAGGAATACAAGATTGTGTATTTTATGAAAGAGTGCATTTAGAAAACACGAAAATATTTGTTTTTTATGTTGAAAAAACTAATCCTTTATAATATTATTATGAAAATGAGGTGAAATGATGAGCGTAATGGATCATAAATGTCAGAATTGCTCTGCAAAATTAGTTTTTAATCCTAAGAAACAAAAATGGGTTTGTGACTATTGTGGAAGCGAATATGGCCTAGACGATTTGAAAAAAAATAATGAAAAAGAAACAGCTGAAAATTACATAAAAAAAGGAGCAAAGAAAGCTTCAAATATTTCATACAATAGCTATAATTGCCCAGATTGCGGAGCTGAAATAATTATGGATGAAAATACATCTGTAACAGAGTGTGTTTATTGTGGAAATACAGCAATAATAATGGAAAGACTAGTGGGCGAATTTAAACCAGAACAAATAATTCCGTTCAAGAAAGATAAATCTGATGCAATAAATACTTTCTTGGCGTACAAAAAAGGCAAAATATTTATGCCTAAGGATTTTATAAGCAAAAAAAATATAGAAAAAATTTCGGGCGTATATATACCTTTTTATTTATATGACATGGATACCTCTGCTAGTGTAAAAGTTGAAGCTACTAAGGTTAAGAATTGGACAGACAGAGAGTACAGATACAAAAGAACAGACTATTTTGATGCTATAAGATCTGGAGATATGTCTTTTAGTAAAATTCCAACAGATGCTTCAAAAAAATTTCCTGACGATATTATGGATTCAATAGAGCCATACGATTATAAGGAACTAGTTGATTTTGATGCGTCATATATGTCTGATTTTTTATCAGAAAAATATGATTTAACAGATGATGAATTAAAAGATAGAGCTAAGAAAAGAGCCGAACAAACTGCAATTCAGGAATTAGTAGATGATGTTTCTGGGTATGATTTTAAAACTTTAAAATATTCATCAGCTAATTCGGTTATTGTTTCTTCAAAATATGTATTACTACCTGTTTGGATGCTAAATGTAAAGTATAATGATACAATTTATACGCTTGCTATGAATGGTCAAACTGGTAAATTTATTGGTAATGTTCCAATTTCAAAAAAGAAAATAGCAATATTTTGGTTTGAGTTATTTACAATTGTGTCACTAATTGTTATTGCTATTAGTTTAGTAGGATATATTGTAAAATAGAAGGAGTAAATAAAATGAAGGTACCTATTTTATTGGCATTGTTATTTGGATTTTTTGTTGCGACTATAGCGTCAATTATTATATATGCAAAGCATAAGCCTGTTAAGGTTGCCAAGAATGCAAATAATTATTTAAACAGAAACTCAGTAGATATAACTGAAAGACATGATAGATTTGTTAATCATACATTAACAAAATCAAAAATATAAATTCAAAACAGATAAGGAGATTACATTGGCTAAGAAATTATTAATAACAGAAAAACCGTCTGTAGCTATGGAATTTGCAAAAGTACTAAACGTAAATGGACCGAGAAAAAACGGATACATAGAATCTGATGAGTGGATAATTACGTGGTGTGTTGGACATTTAGTAACTATGTCTTACCCAGAAAAATATGATGAAAATCTAAAATTTTGGAGGCTAGACACATTGCCATTCATTCCTAAAG
>CAMUZZ010000007.1 GCA_947165355.1 uncultured Clostridium sp. | reverse complement strand
GATAACAGAATTGACGAAATAACAAAAATACAAAAAGAAATTAAAAGAGGAACTCAAAGAAAGAGCGCTGATTATCAAGGTAACCTAAAAGGTTCAAAATTAATGAACTTATTTGGTAGAAGAAATCATGGAAGTAAAGTATATGGCAAGGCTCTAAACGAATACGCGGATAGAGATAGAGCAAGAGTTGAAGAAGAAGCTTTTGCTAAATATGAAGAGGAACGTGGAAATACTGAAGCTGCAAATGAAAGATATGCAAATGCTGCAATGTTTAATATGCAGAAAAAAGACGTTTTAAATGATTTTTCATATTCAAGATTTGGAGTTCATGTAAGTACACTTAATGCTGGTATTAACGGAACAACTTCAAGAGTTGTAAGTGATCAACATGACAGAAAAATAGAGACTGCAGGAGCTATAGCTACTGTTGGAGCAGGTGTTTACAGAACAATACAAACAATGAACAAAAATATTGCTGCTGTAGAGCATAATGCAAGTCGTGCAACAGATATAGCAAGTGGACATAATGCACAAGTCACACAAAACGGACAACAAATTCAAAATATGCAAAATTCAGTACAATTCTCAGACTCAGATTTAAGGCATGTTTCTGCTGCAGAAGCTGCAGCAAGAGCTAATGCTGGAGAAGCAACTAATTTACATAGTAATAGAATAATTAGTCATACAAACTCTGCTTATGTAACTGCTGATGCACATGTAAATGCTATGGCAACAAACGATTTAAATGCATTAAACGGAAGAAATTCATCATATATGACAGTATCTCAAAAACTTCGCTCACTTGCAAACGACATGAGAGCTACGGGATTAGCTGAAGATGCTACAGCTAAGTCTATGCAAGGACTTAAAACAGCATCTGGTGTTTCTCATACAGATCAAGGTATTTTAATGGGAATGGCTAAGGCTGGAAAAGATAAAGAGGCAGATTTAATGGATCAATTAGCAGATTTAGTTGATCAAGCAAATCAAATGAATCCAGGACAAAAAGTTAGTGCTAATGTTGTAGGACATGTTAAAGACTTCTTAGGTCCAGTTATGACTGCAGTAGGATCTTTCTTTGGAATTGAGTCTTTAGCTAATAAGGCTAGAAAAGAAAGAAGATGGACAAAAGACCAAAGAAACGATTTTGACCAAACACTATAGTAAAATTGGATTGAATATAGGAGGTAACTAAAGATGGGAATGAGAGAAAATTTAATTGTAAATTTTGAGTCTAAAACACTAGAGTATCAAAATAAAAAATTTTACATATTAAAACAATTTGATTACAAAGGACAAACATACTTGTATGGTATTGATGTTGATGCATTTTATAAAGATAATGAAAATTTGGAAGTTGCATTCTTATACAGAATGCATGATGATGTATTCAATCATGTATCAGATAGTAGCTTATTAGATGATTTATTTAATGTTGTTTCAGGAATCTGTACTGCCGATATGGTAAAGAAAAACTTAGAAACATATTCAAGTAAGAATTAATGCAAAATTACAATATTTTCATTGACTTGTAGTTATAATAATGATATAATGTTAACCGTTAGTATCGCGATTTAGCGAGTATTAACGGTTAAATTTTTTTTAGGAGGTGAAATTTAAGTGCCAACAATTAATCAATTAGTAAGAAAAGGAAGAAAAACAGGTGAGACAAAATCTACAGCTCCAGCTCTTCAACATGGATACAACTCTATGAAAAAGAAAATGACTGATAGACGTTCTCCACAAAAAAGAGGTGTTTGTACAGTTGTTAAAACAGTAACACCTAAAAAACCAAACTCAGCTTTAAGAAAAGTTGCAAGGGTTAGACTTTCAAATGGTTATGAAGTAACATCTTATATCCCAGGTATAGGACATAACCTACAAGAGCACAGCGTTGTTTTAATAAGAGGTGGTAGGGTAAAAGACCTTCCAGGTGTTAGATACCATATCATCAGAGGAACATTAGATACAGCTGGTGTTAAAGACAGAATGCAAGCTAGATCTAAATACGGAGCTAAAAAACCTAAAAAGTAAACCGATTTAGAAAATAGCAGAGTGCGTATAACTTACTAAGATTAAGAAATTGTTACTTAAATTTAGATATAGATTATATAGCACTTAACTGAAAAAGTTTAAGAAGAAGTTTTAGTATTAAACTTTTTAGAGTACCGAAGATACTAGGTAAATTAGTATCAAATTTTATAAGGAGGGAAGAAAAAGTGCCAAGAAAAGGATATATAGCAAAAAGAGAAGTTTTACCAGATCCAGTATACAATAGCAAAGTTGTTACGAAATTAATAAACAATGTTATGCTTGATGGTAAAAAGACTGTTGCTCAAAAAATAGTTTATGATGCATTCGATATCATAAAAGAGAGAGAGCAAAAAGATGCATTAGAAGTTTTCGAAGCTGCATTAAACAATGTAATGCCAGTTCTTGAAGTTAAAGCAAGAAGAATTGGTGGTGCTACATACCAAGTACCAATCGAAATTAGACCAGAAAGAAGACAAACATTAGGTTTAAGATGGCTTGTAATTTATGCAAGAACAAGACATGAAAAAACAATGTCTGAAAAATTAGCTGGTGAAATAATCGATGCAGTAGCTGGTAACGGTGGAGCTTTCAAGAAGAAAGAAGATATGCATAGAATGGCCGAAGCTAACAAAGCTTTTGCACACTACAAATGGTAAAATTTATTTTTACACAAAAATTTGTAAATTTTACACATATATGTACGAAAAAATAAGAAATATAAGGAGGAAAATATGGCTGGAAGAGAATTTCCTTTAGAGAAAACAAGAAATATAGGAATTATGGCTCATATTGATGCAGGTAAAACAACTACAACTGAAAGAATTCTATTTTACACAGGTAAAACTCATAAAATAGGAGAAGTTCATGAGGGTGCTGCTACAATGGACTGGATGGTTCAAGAGCAAGAAAGAGGTATTACAATTACTTCTGCTGCTACTACATGCCACTGGTTAGGTCATAGAATTAATATAATCGACACACCTGGTCACGTTGACTTTACAGTTGAGGTTGAAAGATCTTTAAAAGTTCTTGATGGTTCAATTTTAGTACTAGCTGCTAAAGGTGGAGTTCAACCACAATCTGAAACAGTTTGGAGACAAGCAAACAAATATCAAGTTCCAAGAATGATATACGTTAATAAAATGGATATTACAGGTGCTGATTTTTACGGTTGTATCGACCAAGTAAAAGAAAGATTAGGATCAAACCCAGTTCCAATCCAATTACCAATTGGAGCAGAAGATAACTTCCAAGGAATTGTAGACTTAATCAAAATGAGAGCTTTCATTCATAAAGATGACAAGGGTATTCAAATTGAAGAAACAGATATTCCTGCTGATTTAGTTGAAAAAGCTAATGAATTCAGAGCAAACATGATTGAAAATGCTGCTGAACAAGATGACGAATTAATGATGAAATACCTTGAAGGTGAAGAGCTTACAGCTGAAGAAATCAAGAGAGGTTTAAGAAAAGGAACAATAGCAAACACTATAGTTCCAATGACATGTGGATCATCATACAAAAACAAAGGTGTTCAAGAATTACTTGATGCTGTTGTTGATTATTTACCATCACCAGTTGATATACCTGCTATTAAGGGTGTTGACTTAGACGGAAATGAAACAGATAGAAAACCAAGTGATAGTGAACCATTTGCTGCTTTAGCATTCAAAATTGCTACAGACCCATTTGTTGGAAAATTATGTTTCATAAGAGTATATTCTGGAACATTAGATTCAGGATCTACAATATTAAATGCAAATAAAGGTAAAAGAGATAGAATCGGAAGATTACTATTAATGCATGCTAACCACAGAGAAGACCTAGACAAAGTATATGCTGGAGATATAGCTGCAGCTGTTGGATTAAAAGAAGTATCTACAGGTGATACATTATGTGATCCAAATGCACCTGTTATTCTAGAGTCTATGGACTTCCCAGAGCCTGTTATTGATATAGCTATTGAGCCAAAAGATAAAGCTAATAGCGAAAAAATGGGTATTGCTTTAGCAAAACTAGCTGAAGAAGATCCAACATTCAAAACTCATACAGATCAAGAAACAGGACAAACAATCATCGCTGGTATGGGTGAGCTTCACCTAGATATCATCGTTGATAGATTAAAAAGAGAATTTAAAGTTGAATGTTCTGTAGGTAAACCACAAGTTTCTTACAAAGAAACAATTAGAAATACAGTTAAGGTTCAAGGTAAATTCGTACGTCAATCTGGTGGACATGGTCAATACGGTGATGTATGGCTAGAAATGGAACCATTAGAGCCAGGTAGCGGTATCAAATTCGAAAGTAAAATCGTTGGTGGTGCTGTACCAAAAGAATACATTAAACCAGTTGAAGACGGAATTAGAGAAGCTGCAGAAAGCGGTGTACTTGCTGGATATCCAGTTATCGATTTCAAAGCTACTTTATATGATGGATCATACCATGAAGTTGACTCTTCAGAAATGGCATTCAAAATTGCTGCTTCTATGGCTTTCAAAGAAGGTTGTAAACAAGCTAAATCAGTTATATTAGAGCCTATAATGAGAGTTGAAGTAACAGTTCCAGAAGAGTACATGGGAGACGTTATTGGAGATATTAACTCTAGACGTGGAAGAATGGAAGGAATGGAAGCAAAAGCCGGAAATCAAGAAATTAGAGCATTTATACCACTTTCAGAGATGTTCGGATATGCAACAGACTTACGTTCTAAAACACAAGGTAGAGGAACATACTCTATGGAACCTTCTCACTATGAAGAAGTTCCAAAATCTGTACTAGAAACAATCGTTGCTAGTAGAGCTAAAAAAGACTAATATTTAAGAAAATACTTGCATTTTTACAATATATAGTATAAAATTGCGGTATAAAAATGTTTTTAATTTTAAAAAAAATAAATAGGTACGTAGCAAAACGTACAAAATTTAAAGGAGGAATTTTAAAATGGCAAAGGAGAAATTTGAAAGAACCAAACCACACGTTAACATTGGTACAATCGGACACGTTGACCATGGTAAAACAACAACAACAGCTGCTATTACAAAATATTTATCATTATTAGGAAAAGCTAAATATGAAGCATACGATCAAATCGATGGTGCTCCAGAAGAGCAAGCAAGAGGAATTACAATTAACACAGCTCACGTTGAGTATGAAACAGACAAGCGTCACTATGCTCACGTTGACTGTCCAGGACACGCTGACTATGTAAAGAACATGATTACAGGTGCAGCTCAAATGGATGGTGCTATATTAGTTGTTTCTGCAGCTGATGGACCAATGCCTCAAACAAGAGAGCACATTCTACTTGCTAGACAAGTTGGTGTTAAATATATCGTTGTTTACTTAAATAAATGCGATATGGTTGATGATCCAGAATTATTAGAATTAGTTGAAATGGAAGTTAGAGACTTATTATCAAGCTATGATTTCCCAGGTGACGAGATTCCAATTATTAAAGGATCTTCATTAAAAGTATTAGAGAGCACATCTACAGATCCTAACGATCCTGTATATCTTCCAATGAAAGAATTAATGGATGCTGTTGATAGCTATATTCCAACTCCAGAAAGACCAGTTGATCAACCATTCCTAATGCCTATTGAAGACGTATTCACAATTACAGGTAGAGGAACAGTTGTTACAGGTAGAGTTGAAAGAGGAACAGTTAAATTACAAGATGAAATCGAAATCGTTGGTTTATCTAACGAATCTACAAAAACAGTTGTTACTGGTGTTGAAATGTTCAGAAAATTATTAGACCAAGCTGAAGCTGGTGATAACATCGGTGTTCTTTTAAGAGGTATTCAAAGAGAAGACGTTGAAAGAGGACAAGTTTTAGCAAAACCAGGAACAATTCATCCACATACAAAATTCACAGCACAAGTATACGTTCTAACTAAAGAAGAAGGTGGAAGACATACACCATTCTTCACAAACTATAGACCACAATTCTATTTCAGAACAACAGACGTTACAGGTGTTATCGAATTACCACAAGGTACAGAAATGTGTATGCCAGGTGATAACGTAGATATGACAATCGAATTAATCACACCAATCGCTATTGAAAAAGGACTAAGATTCGCTATCCGTGAAGGTGGTAGAACAGTAGGTTCTGGTGTTGTTGCTGACGTTATTAAATAATTAATAAAAAAGTAGAGAATTTATTCTCTACTTTTTTTGTTTCCAATTATATAGGTCAATATTCTATGCTAAGGCAAATTGTGGGCTTAGATATTAAATCTTAGCCCACTTGATTTTTTGCTATTTTATTTCTACTACAGTAACTCCCATTTCACCCTCACCAAACGTTCCAAGTCTAAATCCAGATACGTGTGGGTGAGAGCTTAAATATTCATGAATTCCTTTTCTTAGTTTTCCTGTTCCTTTTCCGTGAACAATTCTAACAGTTTTTAATCCTGCAAGGCTTGCATCGTCTAGGAATTTATCTATAACGAATGTAGCTTCATCAACAGTTTGTCCTATTACATTTATTTCTGTAGCAGCAGTTTTACTTTTTAGATTATTGCGAATAATTTTTCCAGAAGATTTACTTGATTTAGTTATTTTTTCGTTTTTGTTTAAAGGTTGTAAATCATTTAATTTAACATTTACTTTTATGCTACCAATTTGCATTAGCAAATCTCCAGAATTATTTGGTTTGCTTAGTACGGTTCCAGTTTGGTTAAAACTTTTAACATGTACGTTCATACCAACCGTTATGTTATCAATATTAAAACTTGATTCAACGTTTTCAGTTTCATTTGTACCATTATTATATAAGTCTTTTATTTGATTATTTAGTTTGTTTCTAAGCAGATTTGCATTCTTTAGTGACTCATTAGAAGATGATGTTTTTAAATTATTAAGTTCTGAAATAATTGAGCTTGCTTCTTGTTTGGTATCTAGTAACATTTCTCTTGCTTTTATTCTGGCTTTTTCTAGTATTTCAGATTCTTTATTATTTAGCGCATTTGTTTTTTCTTCTAATGATTTTCGAAGCATTTCAATTTGTGATGAGTTTTTCTGTATTTTGTCTTTTTCTTTTTCAATTTCTAATTTATCATCATATATGTTTTTTAGTAATTCTTCTATGCTAATGTTATCAGATTTCATCATAGATTTAGCATTATTTAGTATTTCGTCTGGCATACCAAGTCTTTGAGTTATAGCAAAAGCATTACTTTTTCCTGGAATACCAATTAATAATTTGTATGTTGGTTTTAAATTTTCAACATCAAATTCAGAGCTGGCATTTTCAAAACCATCAGTAACTAGTGCATAATTTTTTATTTCAGGGTAATGAGTGGTGGCAAGAGTAATTGCTCCAATATCATGGAAGTATTTTAAAATGCTGATTGCAAGATTTGCTCCTTCAACCGGGTCAGTACCAGATCCAAGCTCATCGACTAAAATAAGACTTTTATTGGTTGCACTGTTGTATATATCAATTATATTTATCATGTGAGAAGAAAATGTGCTTAATGATTCTTGTATACTTTGTTCATCACCTATATCTGCAAAAATATTATCAAAAACGTAAATGCTACTGCCGTCCTTTGCTGGAATATATAACCCTAAATATGCCATCAAACATAGAAGGCCAGTTGTTTTTAAGCAAACTGTTTTACCACCAGTATTTGGTCCTGTTATTATTAAAGATTGGTATTTACTTCCAATTTCAATAGATACAGGAACAACGGTGTTTTCATCTATTAGAGGATGTCTTGCATTTTTTAAATTAATTGTTTTATCCTCATTTATTATAGGTTCTGTATTATTATGTTCAATACTGTATGTGGCTTTTGCAAATATTAAATCTAATGTTCCAATTGAAGTTACTGAGCTTGAAATGTTTTCATTTATTGGAATTAGACAATTAGATATATCCTTTAAAATATTTTCTATTTCTATGTTTTCCTCAATTCGTAAATCTTGAATTTCATTATTCATATCAAAAATTGACATTGGTTCAATAAACACTGTTGAACCACTATAGGAAATATCATGAACAAAACCTTTAACATTATCTTTATATTCAATTTTTACTGGAATAACGTATCTATCATTTCTAATAGTAACCAAGGTATCCATTACGTATTTTGAGTATGAAGAATGAATCATTTTGTTTAAAGATTCTTTAATAGATGCTTCTAAGCTTTGTTTTTTTCTTCTAATAGAATGTAGCTTTGCTGATGCTTCATCTGCAACAGTATTTTCATCTAGGATAGATCTAAAAATTCTATCTTCAATTGATTGATTTGTGTACAAATTATTAAAGTATTGTTCTAAATCAGAATAAACAGAAGAATCTTCTGCGTTTAAAAAATATTCCTTTAGTTCTCTAGATACTTTCAAAATATGTGCAACGGCTAATAAGTTATTACATGATAAAAACATGTTGCTTTCTAGCATTTTTGATATTTCAGTATAATCTTTTATTTCGGAAATTGGGCTCTTTCCATAGCTATGTATTAATTTGATTGCTTGAGTTGTTTCAGAAAGCAAATGCTTTACATCGTTTGAATTAAATGATGGAGAAAGTGCTTGTAAAGAAGTTTTTCCAATTTCTGTAATACAATACTTTTCTAGTATTTGAATTATTTTATCAAGTTCTAATTTTTTATAGTATTTTTTCAATTTTAATCTCCTTAAAAATATATTTAGTAAACATTTTACCATAAATAAAGCAAAAAATAAAGATGATAAAAGTCCATATGTTTGTACTAGACAACAAATTAATTATTTGATAGAATACGGCCATAGCTAGCGTAAACAAATCCAAGGTTCGTAACAATTTTTGAAGAACCAAGGTAGCTTACTTAGCTAAATTCTTCTTTAGGAGGCGCTCACCATGGCACGGATTGATATTCCGATAAGAGAAGGCTACTATGAGATGTACGAGAAAAACAATGTTCAGTACATCCGTGGCCCGGGTCTCAATCAAAGTAACCTCATTGTGTTACATCAGGAGAAGGTGCAGGGTGATATTTATGATATTACGTACTGCCCTGAAGGTAAGACTAGTGGTGAAAAAATCATGCGGTGTCACATTATAAGAAGATGACGATAAAGAAGGGAATCCTAATGGATTCCCTTTTTTGTACTTTGAGAGCATATTTATATTGTAAAATGATGCAGTAGGTGATATAATAAGCTCATGCTTTAATTTGCAATGTAATTTGTGTTCAGCGGTACGAATGTACTGGAATTACGCAAGTAAAGTGTTGCCAATAATTAACCATGTAGGAGGACTACAAAATGAAAGAGATATTGAAGGTTGTGTTAACAAACGGACAGTTTGTTAAGATTTCGTATGATGCAGCTGCAAGACGGTATTACGTCGTAGGACCTTATAGAATTGGTCCAGGACAGAGCATAACCCATGAAATTACCTCATTTGGTATTGACAAAAATTGGTTATGGTGGATTGTTCTTACCGCCAATGGAGAGCAAAGAAGAATTCAAACCGAAACACAAATCAAAAATATTCTGTAACATTTAATTTGCGGCGCAGAAGTGGGCATTCGTATGAGTGCCTTCTTCCTTTTTATAAAACGAAAATAAGTTATATGCAGAGCGAGGTTCATTAAGCGAGAGTTATTATAGTAAATCACCTTAAATCTAATAGTATAAATGCTTTGCGTAGATATGAAAGGAAATGATAATATGAAAATAAATATTGTTATGTGTGAGCCAGAGATACCACAAAACACAGGAAATATTGCTAGAACTTGTGCTATTACAGGGGCTAAACTTCATTTAATACATCCACTAGGGTTTCAAATTGATGATAAAACACTTAAAAGATCTGGGCTAGATTATTGGGATAAATTAGATGTTGAAGAACATTATTCATTGGAGAAATTTTTAGAAAAGTATCCGCCAGAAAAAAACAACATGTTTTTTGCAAGTACTAAAGCCACACATTGTTATTCGGATGTGGATTATTCAAAATTTGATGAAGTATTTATTTTATACGGAAAAGAAACAAAAGGATTACCAGAAGATTTACTTCAAAAGTATATAGAAAATACAATTAGAATCCCGATGAGAAATACTTTAAGATCGTTAAATTTATCAAATTCTGTAGCAATTATAACTTATGAGATATTAAGACAGGTTAAGTTTGATGGATTACAAGAAACAAGTAACTATTTTTGGGAGTAAACAATAACAGTATTTAAATATAAATAAATCGCAAAAATGCTTGATTATTTAGTAAATATAAGGTATAATATAAAAGCATAAGAAATTACAGAAGAGTGGGAACAAATCCCACTCTTTAATCGTGATAAGGAGGTCTTTTTAATTGGCTAATATAGAGGAAAAAATTGAAAACAAAGTCAAACCTATTATCGAAGATATAGGATACAAGCTATATGATGTTCAATATGCAAAAGAAGGTAAAGATTACTTTTTAAGAATCTTTATAGAAAAGGAAAATGGTGATATTGATTTAAACGATTGTGAAACTGTAAACAATGCCATTACGGATGTTTTAGATGAAGAAGATTATATAAAAGAGCAATATTTTCTTGAAGTTTCATCAACAGGTGTAGAAAAAATAATTAGAAAAGAAAGACATCTAGAAGAGAACATTGGAAATATAATAACAGTTAAATTATTTAAACCAGTTGATAGTGTTAAAGAATTTATTGGAAAGCTTATTTCATTCAATGATGAAGTTATAAATCTTGAGTTAGAAGATGCGAATATTGAAATTGAAAGAAAAAATATATCATTAATAAAGAAATACTATGATTGGAATAATTAAGGGGGAATTTGGAAAATGAAAAAAGAGACAAAACAAAACAAAAGCAAATTAATTGATAGCAAAGAACTTATTCTAGCTATGGAAGATTTAGAGAAAGAAAAAGGAATAAAAAAGGATTACATGCTTGAATCTATTGAAACAGCTCTTGTAACAGCCTATAAAAGAAATTATGATTCAAATTCAGAAAATGTAAAAGTTACAATGAATGCTGAAACAGGTGAAATACATGTATATGCTGAAAAGGAAGTTGTTGAATCTGTAGAAGATGATAAACTACAAATAAACTTAGAAGATGCAAAGAAAATAAGCAAAAAGCTTGCTATTGGAGATATTGCACAAATTGAAATAATACCAAGAGATTTTGGAAGAATTGCTGCTCAAACTGCTAAACAAGTTATTATTCAAAAAATTAGAGAAGCATCTAGAAATGTTTTATTCGATGAATTTACTGAAAGAAAAGGAGAAATAATTTCTGGTATAGTTCAAAAAGCAGACGGTTCAATAGTTGTTGTAGATTTAGGTAAGCTTGAAGGTGTTATGCCTTTAAAAGAACAAATCCCAACAGAAAAATACAAAGTAAACGATAAAATTCGTGGATATGTAATGGATGTTGAAAGAGGAGTAAAAGGTGCTCCACAAGTTATTATTTCAAGAGCTAATGGCGATTTTGTTAGAAAGCTATTTGAATTAGAAATTCCTGAAATATACGAAGGAATAATTGAAATAAAAAGTGTATCAAGAGATCCAGGAAGTAGAAGCAAAGTAGCAGTTTATTCACCAGATGAAAACATAGATCCAGTTGGATCATGTGTTGGTCAAAAGGGAATACGTATTCAAAATATTATTAACGAATTAAATGGTGAAAAAATAGACGTTATCGAATGGAATCCAGATCCATCAATTTATATTTCTGCTGCATTATTACCAGCTCAAGTTTTAGCTGTTGATATTAATGAAGAAGAGAAGTTTGCACAAGTAATTGTTCCTGACGATCAATTATCTTTAGCAATTGGAAAATCTGGACAAAATGTTAGGTTAGCAGCAAAACTTACAAATTGGAAGATCGATATAAAGAGCGAATCTCAATTTAGAGAGATGATTGCTAATCAAAACAATGAAGAAGAACCTGAAGTTTCAGAAGAGCCAGAAGTAGAAGAATAGTTTAATATAATTTGAATGTTTGAATACAATAGGAAGTGATTAATTTGAAGAAAATACCACAAAGAACTTGTATTGGGTGCAATACTCAAAAAAATAAAAACGAGTTAATAAGGATTGTTTTAAACAAAGAAGGACAGATCTTTGTTGATAAAACGGGCAGAGCAAATGGAAGAGGGGCTTATATTTGCGATAATATAGAATGCCTAGAAAAAACAATTAAAACTAAAAAGCTAGAAAGAACATTTGATATGCAAATATCTAATGAAATATATGATGAATTAAAAAATGAGATAAAAAAAGATAACTAATATTTATGGGGGTGAAATTTATTGGCTAAGGTAAAAGTTCATGAAATTGCAAAAGAATTGAATTTGTCTAGTAAAGATATAATCGAAAAGGCAACAGAATTAGGAATTGATGTTAAGAGCCATTTAAGCTCTATAGACGATAGCCAGGCAAAAGCAATTAAAGATGCTTTAAACAAAAAAGATGATAAAAAGAAGGATGCCGAAAAATTAGACAAAAAAGTAAAGGACAAGAAAAAAGAAGCAAGTAGTCCTGTTATTATAAGAAGAGAGGTTATTGTTGCAGAAGAAAACAAACCAGAGCAAGAAGAAAAGAAAAAAAGTGATAAATCTAACATAGGTTTTGTTGAAAGAAATAACAATAAAAATTACAACATTGTGTACAGAAATAAGCAACAAAAGCCAATGACTGTTAGTGAATTATTTGGTATTAAAGATAAGAAAAAAGAAGAAGAAGAAAAGAAAAAGCAAGAAGAGCTTAAAAAACAGGAAGAGCTTAAGAAACAAGAAGAGCAGAAAAAAGAGCTTGAAAAACAAAAAATAGAGCAAGAAAATGCAAATAGTAACAAGGATGTTAATCAGAATATAAAGGAGAATACTGAGAATAAAAATATGGGCGTAGCAGTTAAGAAAGAAACAGTTAGAACCGATAATTATTACGAAAAACGTAACAATTCAAATAACAGATTTGGAAACGATAATAAATTCAATAACGAAAACAGATACGGAAACGATAATAGACGTGGCGGAGACAATACTAGACCATTTAATAAATATAATAATGGAAACGGTAATGATAACGGTGAAAGACGTTTTAACAATCGTAACGACAGAAATGGTGATAACTACTCAAATAATAGATTCAATAAACAACAAAATGGTGGATATAACAAATATGGCAACAACAGAAATGACAATAGACCACTTGATGAAAAAGGCCTAGATAAAAATATTAAAAACATTATGGCTACTGAAATAGTTGAGAAAGAATCTCAAAGAGACTACAGTAGCAAGTCTATTGATAAAGCTAAACAAAGCAAATTTGAGGAAGCAAAAGCTGCTAACAATAAGAAAAATACTAAAAACAAGAAACAAGACAGATTCTCTGAATTTAATGATGGTAAATTAAAAGATTTAAAACAAGTAGATAAATTGTCAAATATGTTTAATGATCAAGAAGGTGGTATGCTTGATTATTACGATTTATCTAATGACAGAAGAAATAAAAACAAAAAGAAAGTAAATAAAGAAGAAAAATCAAAACAAAAAATATTCCAATTAACTGAAATAACTATTCCAGAAAATATAACAGTTAAAGATTTAGCGGTTGAATTAAAGAAAACTAGTGGCGAAGTAATAACTAAGTTAATGGGACTTGGTATTATGGCCACAATAAATAACGATTTAGATTTTGATACAGCATATTTGGTTGCAAGCGAATTTGGTGTAACTGCAACTAAAAAAGTTGTTGTTAATGAGGAAGATGTTCTATTTGATGAATCTGAAGATAGAGAAGAAGATTTAAAACCAAGACCACCAGTTGTTGTTGTTATGGGACACGTTGATCATGGTAAAACATCTTTACTTGATGCTGTTAGAAAAACTAACGTTATTGAAGGTGAAGCTGGTGGAATTACACAACATATTGGTGCATACAAAGTTAATGTAAATGGTAGAGAAATAACATTCCTAGATACACCAGGACACGAAGCATTTACAAGCATGAGAGCAAGAGGTGCTCAAATAACGGATATAGCAATACTTGTTGTTGCTGCAGATGATGGTGTAATGCCTCAAACAGTTGAAGCTATAAATCATGCTAAAGCAGCAAATATTCCAATAATTGTTGCAGTTAACAAGATTGATTTACCAACTGCTAACATAGACAGAATTAAACAAGATTTAATGCAATACGAATTAGTTCCTGAGGAGTGGGGTGGAGACACAATATTTGTTCCTATTTCTGCAAAACAAGGAACTAACATCAATGGATTACTTGAAATGGTTCTATTAGTTGCTGATATGAAAGAGCTTAAGGCTAACCCAGATAAGCAATCAAAGGGAACTGTAATTGAAGCTAGACTAGATAAAGCAAGAGGTCCAATCGCATCAATACTTGTTCAACGTGGTACATTAGATGTTGGAGATACAATAGTTGTTGGAACATCTATTGGTAGAATAAGAGCTATGAGAAATGATAAAGGACAAAGCGTAAAAGAAGCTGGTCCATCAACACCTGTTGAAATAATGGGACTTACAGATTTACCTGAAGCTGGTGATACTTTCTATGAAGTTAAAAATGAAAAAATGGCAAAACATTTAATTGAGAAGAGAAAATTAAAAGAAAGAGAAAAATCACTAAACAACGGCAATGTAGTTACATTAAATAATTTATTTGAAAAAATGGCGGATGAAGACTTAAAACAATTGAACTTAATTGTTAAGGCTGATGTTCAAGGATCTGCAGAAGCTATTAAACAATCATTAGAAAAACTATCTAATGATGAAGTTAAAGTTAAGGTTATACACTCAGTTGCTGGTGCAGTTAATGAATCTGATGTTCAACTTGCAAAAGCTGCAAATGCTATAATTATTGCGTTTAACGTTCGTCCAGTAGGTACTGCTAAGGAAGTGGCTGAAAAAGAAGGCGTTGAAATTAAGCAATACTCTATTATTTACAAAGCTTTAGAAGATGTTGAAGCTGCTATGAAAGGAATGCTTGATCCAGTATACGAGGAGAAAGTTATTGGTAATGCTCAAGTTAGACAAACTTTCAAAGTTTCTAATGTTGGAACAATTGCTGGATGTTTCGTAACTGATGGTAAAATTGAAAGAAATGCAGGGGTTAGAGTTATTCGTGAAGGTGTTGTTATTCACGAAGGCAAGCTAATATCTTTAAAGAGATTTAAAGATGATGTTAAAGAAGTTACAAAGGGTTATGAATGTGGATGTCAAATTGAAGATTACAATGATCTAAAAGAAGATGATATAATTGAATTCTTTGTAATGGAAGAAGTTAAAAGATAATTTTTGAAAGGACATAGGTTTTATGGCAAAGAATGAGACTAGGTTAAACCGAATAAATGAAGAGCTTAAAAAAGAAATAAGCCATATTCTAACATTTGAATTAAAAAATCCAAATGTTACAGGATTATTAAGTGTTACTAGGGCAAAAATTACACCAGATTTTAAATATGCTAAAATATATGTAAGCGTACTTAATTCAAAGGATATAGATAAAACAATGCAAGGACTTAAAGAGTCAAGTGGTTTTATTAGAAGTCAAATTGCCAAAACAATAAATTTAAGAATTACTCCTGAACTAGTTTTTGAGCTTGATGATTCTATGGAATATGGAATGAGAATAGATAATATACTTAAAGAGCTAAATGATAAAAAATAATTTTATAATTCGAGCTAATGAAAGGTAAGGTAGAAAAATATGAATACCCTAGATAAAATATTAGAAAATGTAAATAATGCAAACTCGATAGTTATTCTAGCACACGAAAACCCAGATGGAGATGCTATAGGAACCAGCTTAGCTTTGTATAATGCTTTAAAGATGCAAGGAAAAGAAAATGTTGATTTAATTATTCCAGAACTTCCAAAAACATTCAGTTTCTTGCCTGGAGCTGAAGATATAAAGACAGAATCTGATGTTGAAAACTATGATTTAGCAATTGCTATTGATTGTGCTGCACTAGAAATGTTAAATGGTTGGAAAAAATATTTTGAAAATGCAAAGAGTACTATTGTTATAGATCACCATGGAACAAATACAATGTATGGAGATTATAACTTTGTTAATCCAGACGCCCCTGCATGTGCCGAGGTTATGATTGTTTTATTAAACTATTTTAATATAGACATTAACAAAGAAATTGGTACGTGCTTACTAACTGGTATTATAACTGATACTGGAGGTTTTAAATACAAAGGAGTTACAGCTGAAACATTTGAATTTGTTGCGGCACTTTTAAGAAAAGGTGTTAATGTTTCTGATACATACAGAAAGGTTTTACAAGTTAAAACTAGATCTGCATTTGAATTAACAAGAATTGCAAATGATAGATTAGAGTTTTTAGATGATGGTAAAATTGCATTTACATATGTTACAGAGGAAGATTTAGACAAGGTTAATAGCGTTCCTGGAGATCATGAAGGAATTGTTGATATTGGTAGAGATATTGAAGGTGTTGAAGTTTCGATATTTGTAAGAGCCAATAGACATGGAAAATATAAAGTTTCTTTAAGATCAAACAACAAAGTTAATGTTGCTGAAATAGCTTTACTTTTTGGTGGTGGAGGTCATGTAAAATCTGCAGCTTTCCCAACTAGTGAAAGTATAGAATCAATAAAGGAAAAGATATTAAGAGAAGTTAGAAGATCATTATAGTAAAAGGAGATATGCTTTTGGACGGAATTATTATTGTTAATAAACCTAAGCAATATACTTCTAATGACATTGTAAATATCGTTAAGAAAAAATTAAATACAAAGGTAGGACACACTGGTACATTAGATCCGAATGCTACCGGTGTTTTGCCTCTTTTGTTAGGAGTAGGTACTAAATTTTCAAAGTATTTAATAAATCATGATAAGAAGTATGTTGCAACAATAAAACTTGGAGAAAAAACATCTACTGCGGATTCTGAAGGGGATATAATAGAAACAAAAAATGTAGATATGGCAGCTCTTAAGAATGAAGCAGTAGAAAAAGTTTTAAAGACTTTTGTAGGAAAACAAACTCAAATTCCACCAGTGTATTCTGCAATTAAAGTAAATGGAAAGAAACTTTATGAATATGCTAGAAGTGGAAAAGTTGTTGATATTCCAAAAAGAACAATTGAAATATATAAAATAAAGTTAGTAAATTTGGATGAAAATAAACGTGAAATTATTTTTGAAGTAGAATGCTCTAAAGGAACATATATAAGAACTTTATGTGAGGACATTGCTGCAAAAATTGGTACAGTAGGGTATATGAAAGAGCTAAATAGAGTAAGAGTAGGTTTGTTTAATATAGAATCTGCTGTTTCTATTGAGGATATTGAAAACAACAAAGATAATGAGCAATGGCTTAAAGAAAATATTATTGGTCTTGAAGAAGTTTTAAATAATAATCCAAAATATACTATACAAAGCCAAGAAGAATTTAACAGATTTTTAAATGGTGTTAAACTTATGGTTAGCGTGCCAGATGGATTATATCGTATATATTTTGAAAATGAATTAATTGGAAGCGGAGTGTGTAGTAACAGTCAATTAAAAAGGGATGTAATATTATAAAGCACTAATGAAATTATTTTTGCATATAGTATTGAAAGATTAGTGAAAGTTTGATACCTTTAAATAGTAAAATTTTTTCAAAGGAAGTGTAAATTTATGGATATTACAAGACCTGCATGGTTAGAAATAGACTTAAATAATTTTAAATATAATATTTCACAAATTAAGGAATTAGTTGGAGATAATGTTAATATAATGCCTGTTATAAAGGCAAGTGGCTATGGAACATATATAAATCAAAGACTAGATGTAATAAATGATTTTGATATCGTTGCTGTTGCAACTGTTGATGAAGGGGTTTATTTAAGAAATTTAGGATATGAAAAAGAAATATTCGTTTTAAATCAACCTTATGAAGATGAAATTGAAAAAATTATTAAATATAATATTGTTGTTGGAATTAGTTCATACTCTTTTGCTGAAAAGCTTGGAAACACGGGAAAAGACATAAAGGTTCACGTAGAAATTGGAACTGGAATGGGAAGAACTGGCGTGCATCCGTATAAAATCGATAAATATTTAAATAGTTTAGCCTCAAATGTTAAGGTTGAAGGAATTTATACGCATTTTTCTTCTGCTGATATTGATGATGAATATACACATAAGCAGTTAGAATCTTTTAAAGCCGCAGTAAGCACTGCAAAAGAAATTCTTGGTGAGATAAAATACATTCATTCTGCTGCTTCAAATGCAATACTAAATTATCCTGAATCACATTTTAATTTAGTAAGACCAGGTATTATTATATATGGATATCCTGCTGCTGATGATACATTGCAGAAAATAGATATAAAACCAATAGCTAAACTTAAAGCAAGAGTTACTTTCTTAAAAACTGTTAAAGAAGGAACGAGCATTGGTTATAGCAGAAGTTATATAACAACAAAAGAAACAAAAGTTGCAACAATTCCAATTGGTTATGCCGATGGATTTAGACGTGATTTTTCTAATGGTTGGGAAGTTCTTATTAGAGGAAAAAAAGTTCCAATTATTGGAAAGGTTTGTATGGATAGCTTTATGGCCGATGTTACTGATATTGAAGATGTAGAAGTTGGCGATGAAGTTATTATATGGGATAACGAAAACATAACATTGGAACAATTAGCTGAAAAATGCAATACAATTAATTATGAAATAATGAGTACTATAGGACCAAGAGTTCCAAGAAAATTTATGTAATTATTAATGCTCATAATATATGAATATTACACGCAGGGAGGTATTATATGTATCTTATAGTGGGACTAGGAAATCCAGAAGCTGAATATGCACGAACAAGACACAATATGGGTGTTGATGTTTTAAACGAACTTGCTGATAAATATAAGATAGCAATTTCAAGAGAAAAATTTGATGGATTATATGGTTGCGGAGAAATAGAAGGAGAAAAAGTGGTTTTACTTAAGCCACAAACATATATGAATTTAAGTGGAGATTCAGTTATACAATTTGTTAATTTTTACAAACTTTCATTAGATGATATCATTGTAATATACGATGACATAGACACAGAGCCTGGTAAAGTTAGAATTAGAAAAAAAGGTGGACCAGGAACTCATAATGGAATGAAATCTGTAGTTCAAAGATTAAACTCAGAAGATTTTGCTAGAGTAAGAGTTGGTATTGGAACACCTGAATTCAAGGGTGATTTAATAAACTATGTTATAGGTAATACTACAGATGAAGAGTATGAAGAGCTTCGAAAAGGAATTAAAGAAGCCGCAAAAGCAGTTTCATCAATTATTAAAGATGGAATTGATATTGCGATGAATACGTATAACTAAAAAAATTTTATATATACTTTTTTGGCTAAAGTTTAAAAATATTGTAAGATTTTGATATAGTTCACTGAAAGCAGAAAACATATATATATAATAAAGAACCGCGCAGTTTGGGAGCATGTATAAATTAAACGTAAAGTATCTTAAATAATATAGATATAATTTGTTTGGTACTTTAATAATACATGCGACCAGTAAGGTTCGATATTATATATATATGTTTTTTATTCTGTAGTTTAAAAAGGTATATAATATCAAAATCTTTTAGACATTATGTAGATATTGAATAAAATCAAAAGATATGCTATAATTTACGAGTATTTTACTTAAGAAAGAGAATTTTATGTGAATAATATTGGAGGAAAAATGAAAGAGATTATCATAAACTATAATAATCAAAAGAAAGATATTTTAGTACTTGATGATGGAAAAATTGTAGAGCAATATCAAGAATTTGATAACAGTAGATCTTTGGAAGGTAATATATATTTGGGAAAAGTGGTTGACGTATTAGTTGGAATGCAAGCTGCTTTTGTGGATATAGGAGAGGAGCGTAATGCTTTTTTGCACATTAAAGATGTGTTACCTAAAGCAAGTAATGTTACTGGAAATAAAAATGAGAAGTTAAGTAAGGCTGACATCAGGAAATATATAAAAGTTGGCGATCCAATAATTGTTCAAGTAAAGAAAGATAAAAGTGATACTAAAGGAGCTAGAATATCAACAGATATAAATATTGCTGGAAAGTATGTTGCAGCAATACCAAATTCAGATTTTATAACAGTTTCTAGCAAGATAGAAAAAAAAGATGAGATTGAAAGATTGAAAAAAATAGTACAAAGCAATTTAAACAATAATACTGGAATGATAATTAGAACGGCATCTGAAAATCAAAATGAAGAAGTTTTAATTAAGGACATAAAATATGTTCAAGAAATAAATGATGTTATAAATGAAAATGCAAAAAAGAATATTGAAAATAATAATTTTCCTGAAAAACTATATGAAGCTGGTGGAATTATGAATAAAGTTTTACTAGGTTTAATTGACAGTTGTGAAAGAATAACTGTAAATAGTAAAGAGGTTTATGATTTTATTAAAAGTGATTACAGCGATTATAGTAAAGATCTTATCCTAGATAAAAAAGATAATATTTTAAGTGAGGATATTGATCATCAATTGGAAAAATTAAGAAATAGAAAAATATGGCTTAATTGTGGTGGTTTTATTACAATAGACAAAACCGAAGCATTAACTGCAATTGATGTAAATACAGGAAAATATACAGGAAAAGAAAGCCTTGAAAATACCGTATTTAAAGTAAATGAAGAAGCAACTGTAGAAATTGCAAGGCAATTAAGAGCAAGAGATATAGGTGGAATAGTAATTATAGACTACATAGATATGGAAGAAAAGGAAAACGAAGAAAAAATAGTTCATTTGATGGAAAAGGAACTAAAAAAAGATAGAGCAAAAACACAAGTTATTGGCTTTACCCCTTTACATTTGCTTGAGATGACAAGAAAGCATTTATGTAGTAACTAGCTGTTTGATGGCTAATAAATAAAAAATTTAGAAAGGAAATATATTATGAATGTAGGTTTTGTATCTTTGGGATGCAGCAAGAATTTATTAGATACTGAAATGGTAATTGGATTATTTAAAAGAAACAATTTTAATATTGTAAATGATCCTGCTAGTGCCGAAATAATAGTAGTAAACACATGTGGTTTTATAGAGCCTGCAAAGGAAGAAGCAATTAATACTATTTTAGAAATGGCTGAATACAAGAAAGATAAATGTAAGTATTTAATTGTAATGGGATGCTTAGCAGAAAGATATAAAAATGAGCTAATTAAGTCATTACCTGAAGTTGATTTGTTTATAAAATTCAGTGAATATGATAGTTTTTGGAATCAAATAGAGAGCTTAATTGGAAAGTCTAATGTAGAGGTGAATGAAAATTTAGATTTTCTAGACAGGGTGGTTACAACTGGTAGCAATTACGCGTATATAAGAATTGCTGAGGGATGTAACAATAACTGTACGTATTGCGCAATTCCTTATATAAGAGGTAGATATGTAAGCAGAAAAATTGAAGACATACTTGAAGAAGCCAAAATGCTTGCAAGTGAAGGTATAAAAGAAATAATTCTTATTGCCCAAGACACTACAAAGTATGGAATAGATTTATATGGAAAAGAAAGACTTGCTGAGCTTCTTGAAGAACTATGTAAGATAGATGGAATTGAATGGATTAGATTTTTATATTCATATCCGGAATCTGTTTCTGATGAGCTAATAAGTGTTGTAAAGAATAATGATAAGATATGTAAATATTTTGATATTCCTATTCAACATTACTCGGATTCTATTTTAAGAAAAATGGCAAGAAAAGTTAAATCTGATGATATCAAGAGATTGATTAAAAAAATAAGAACCGAAATTCCTGAGGCGATAATAAGAACAACTGTAATGGTTGGTTTTCCAACTGAAACAGAGGAAGATTTTAAAAAGTTATATAACTTTGTAGAAGAAGTAAAGTTCGACAGAATGGGAGCTTTTTCGTATTCGAAAGAAGAGGGAACACCTGCAGAAAAAATAAAGGGTCATATTCATCCAATGACTAAAAAAGCTAGATACAATAAAATAATGAAATTACAACAAAAAATTTCAGAGGAAAATGCCAAAAAACATATTGGAAAAGTACTTAAGGTTTTAATTGAAGAAAGAAGTTTTGATGGTAAATATTATATAGGAAGAAGTTATATGGATGTGCCAGATATTGATGGAATTGTGTTTGTAAATTGTGAACAAGAAAATTTAGAAGGACAGTTTGTAACAGTTAGAATTGTAAAGGCACAAGACTATGATTTAATAGGCGTTATTGACAATTTACATAATTCTGATATAATAGTAATGTAATTTCGTTCTCGAACGAGATTATACATGTAAGAGACTATTACATTATGTAATGGTTCCGCCTAATGCCTAAGGAGGTTATCATGAAAAATGCAAATTGCACCGATTGCGCAAAGAATTGCGTAAAAAATGCCAAATGGAGCATTGCAAGATTGATTGGTGCGCTTAGAAACACGAATCGGAAGTCGAAAGCCATTCTCTTCTTAAGGAACATAAAAAACATTTTGGAAACGTATCCTTGTGAGGTATCCGGGATGTTGTGCGAGAGAATTACGTTTGTAATCCGTAGCATGGAGCCGTATTACTATAATGAAGGAGGTAAGGCAAACGAATTGAAAAATTCCGACAAACTGATTCTGAGTACAATTACCCATGAAATTGAGGTTTCAATGGGATTGAATGAAACGAAAAAATAAGTTTAGGCAAAATAAAAGCCCGCTAGGATTTCCTAGTGGGCTTTTTCTATAATATGATATTATAAAAATAATTATTGTAAACTTGAATAATTTGCTCCGCCACAAAATTAAAGTTCTATTTTGTTTTTATTTCTGCAAATTTTTTTAATTTTTCGTAAGCTAGGTAGTTTATTGTTCCTGCTGGGAATTTACCGTTTGAATCACGTTTTCCAGCTGGTACTCCGGTTAATAGTTCAATTCCTTCATCTATTGTACTAATTGCGTAAACATGGAATTTTCCTGCTTTAACTGCATCTACAACTTCTTGATTTAGGTTTAAATTTTTTGTGTTTTGTACTGGAATAATTACAGAATGGCTACCATCTAAACCGCGCATTTTGCATATTTGGTAGTAACCTTCAATTTTTTCATTAACTCCACCAATAGGTTGAATTTCGCCTTTTTGATTAACTGATCCAGTTACTGCAAATGATTGGTTAATTGGAATTCCAGATAAGCTTGAAAGAATTGCATATAGTTCTGTACTTGAAGCACTATCACCATCTACGCCATTGTATAATTGTTCAAAACATATACTTGCTGTTAGATTCATTGGGATGTCTTGGGCAAATTTTTCTCCCAAATATCCACTAAGAATGTAAACACCTTTAGAATGTGTAGATCCAGATAAATCTACTTCACGCTCTATGTTTATTATTCCTGTTTTGCCAGTAAAAGTATTTGCTGTTATTTTTACCGGTTTTCCAAATGTGTAATCACCAATGTTCATTACGGTTAATCCATTAATTTGACCAACTTTACTTCCTGATGTGTCTATTAATAATGTATTTTCTTTTATCATTTCCATGTACATAGTATCATATTTTTTTATTCTATTTACTCGTTCTTCCAAAGCCATGTCAACGTATTTTGAAGTAACAATTCTTTCTTTATTCATAGTTGCCCATGTAGCTGCTTCACCAATTACTTGAGCTAGGTCATTAAATCTGGTAGATAGTTTTTCTTGGTTATCAGCAAGTCTAGAAGAGTATTCTATAATTTTAGCAACAGCGGATGCATCAAGAGGTGGAAGCTCTTGTTGGGTGCATAATCCGTGAATAAATTGTGCTAATTTGTTCATGTTTTCAACAGTATTTTCTGATGAATCTTCGAATTCAACTTTAATTTTAAATAGTTTTCCAAAGTCTTTGTCCATTGCCATTAGTGTTTGATATATTTCTTCATTTCCAATAAGTATTACTTTTAAATCTAGAGGAATTGGTTCGGGTTTTAAAGAAACCATAACCATTGGAGAACGAGGATCAGCTGTATTTTCAAGCAACAATTGTTTTTGACGTAGTGCCTTTTTTAAGGTTTCATAACAAATAGCATTTTCTAGTAAGTCATGAGCTTGGAAAACAATGTAACCGCCATTGGCTTGATGTAATAATCCTGGTTTTAACATTGTGTAATCGGTTTTTAAAGATCCATAGTAGTTTTCGTATTCCAATTTTCCGAAAATGTTATGATATGAGTAATCTGAATCCATAATAACTGGAGCACCGTTTTGCTCGCTATTATCTATAAATAAATTAACTCTATAATTCTGCCATGGCTTAGGTTGTTCAGGTCTTGGACCTGGTTGAACTGGTTGATTTTCTGGTGTTTCAACTAGAAATGTGTCGATGTTTTTTAATATATCTTGTTTAATGCTTTCCAAGAAAGTGTTAATTTTTTTATTTCTTTTAAATTTCGATTTTATATAGTTTATATGTGCATTAATTGTTAACAAAGCAACATTAGATTGCCATTCTGATAGTTTCTTTTGAGTTTCACGCTCTATTGTTTTAATTTCACTTATAACTTGAAGAATTTGTTCTTGAACTATACTAGAGTTATCTTCAAAGTTTTGTTTTACTTCATCATCAAGTTTCTCAAATTCATCTTGTTCAATGGCTTTACCATTTATAATAGGCATCATATAAATACCATTTTGAGATGATTTTACCTGGAATCCATACTTAGCTGATTTTTTATTTAATTTATCCATTAAAGCATCTCTTTGAGCTTCGTAGGTTTGCGTAATTAAAGCTTTTTCTTTTTCAAAATCATCGTTATCGAAAGTACTTTTTAAATCTTTCTTTATATCTTTAATGAATGAATCCATTTGCTCTTTAAATTCTTTACCTTGTCCTGCATGTAGGGGTAGAGCTACTGGTTCATTTGGATTATTAAAATTATAGATGTAGCACCAATCACAAGGAGTTTTTTTCTTTTTAGATATTTTATCTAAGTAGTGTTTTGTATACATTGTTTTTCCAACCCCGCTAGGACCTTCTAGGTATAGGTTATAGCCTTTAATATCTACGTTTAATCCAAATTCTAGTGCTTTAATTCCGCGGTCTTGGCCGATTCCTGTCTCAATACCAGTTAATTCATCAGTTGTTTCAAAACTAAAAACAGATGGATCGCATTTTGTTTTTAAACTTTTGTAGCTTAATTCATTTTTATTTTTCATTTGTTCCTCCTTAAATAAATTATATATATAAAGTCATAAGTATAGCTGAGTCTGTATTATTGTAGTATTTTTTTCTTATTCCGACTTTTTCAAAATTAAATTTTTCGTATAGTTTTATTGCTGGGATGTTGTTTTCGTTTACTTCAAGAGTAATAGATTTCATATTTTTTTGTTTTGATATTCGTATTAATTCTTCTAGAAGTAACGTGCCAATTCCTTGTCTTTTATGTGATTTATCTACTACAATATTCATAACATTTGCTTCGTCAATTATGGTTAGAAGTCCAGCAAATCCTACAATTTTATCGTCTTGTTTAGCTGTAATATAAATTTTGTTTTCACCATAAAACTCTTGCTCGAGTACATTAAATGTCCAAAATTCATTAAAGTTGGATGCTAAGCAATCTTTTAGTGTTAATAAATCATCTTTTGTCATTATAGATATTTTAATATCACCCATATAGTTTCTCCATTTATTTTAAATTTAATATACCGTTTTTATTTTTCACCATCTAAGGCTCTTTCAGCTTGTGATTTTTTTAAATAAATTGGAAGTAGGGAATTGGAATCTCCATATTGTCCTTTTTGGTATTTGGCATATGCAGATTTGCCAACGCTAATGCTTGTTTGAACATTTTGATCATCATTTGCAAATTCACAATTTGTAATGTATTTTTGTATTTCATCATGATATATTTTTGATGCATCACCAACAAAAAGTAGTTTATCATCGTATATTAATAATTCATCTAATATTTTGTGTATTGAATCTGCTTTATAATCTCCAATTTGTGAATATTCGGTTCCATTGTTGCAAAACATAGAGTAATACACATTTTCGTTTTTTGCGTCAATTAACGATACTATTAGTCCTGTAGATTGTATGTTGTATGCTAAGCTTTCTAATGAAGTAACACCAACAGTTGGAATATTTTTGCTGTCTGCGAAGGCTTTTATTGTAGCTAAACCAATTCTAATACCGGTAAATGATCCAGGTCCTTGTGAACATGCAAGTAAGTCTATGTCGTCTAATGATAAATTTGTTTCTTTAAAAACTTCATCGATTAAAGGCATTAGATTTTGTGAATGAGTTTTTTCATCATCTGTATGTTTTTCAAGTATTACATTATTATCTTCTAAAATAGAAACAGTACATATTTTAGAAGATGTATCTACTGCTAAGATTTTCATTCTAAAGTTCATCCTCTCTTTTTAGAATAATCCATTATATTTATTTCCGACAGAATCAATTTTTATTATTCTGTTATTTTCGTTTGTTTCATCTTTGTCTATTGTAATATGTAAATAGCTTGAAGGTAGGGCTTCTTTTATAATTTCACCCCATTCAATTAAACATATTCCTTTTTCAAAATATTCTTCGCCACCCATAGCATAGAATTCATCTACATCTGCTAATCTATATACATCGAAATGATATATATTTGTATTATTTTCAGATATATATTCATTAACAATTGTGAAAGTAGGACTTGATATTTCGTTTTGTAGACCGAAGTGTGTTAAAAATCCTTCTACAAATTTTGTTTTTCCAGCACCTAATTCACCAGTTAGTACAACAATATCTCCTGCAGAAAGCTTACTAGCTAAACTTTTTGCAAATTCTATGGTTTCATCTTCTGATTTTGAAACAAAAGTATACATATTTTCACCCTTTTTATATTAAATATTCTATCTGTATTTTATATTAATAAGAGCCATTTGTAAATAAGAATTTTTCGGACACTTCAAAATATTTCAAATTAATTGCAAAGTAAAAAGTATATACATAAAAATAAAGAACCGCGCAGTTTGGGAGCATGTGTAAATAACCGTAACATTTCTTAAATCATTTACCTAAAATAAAGATGCAACTCTAATAACAAATGCGACCAGTAAGGTTCGCTATTTTTATGTATATACTTTTTACATATCTGCGTAATGATTAAGATATTTTGAAGCGTCTTCAAAATTCGTTTGACTTTATGAATGCTATGTAATAAACTATGAACGTAATGGAGGAAAAAATATGGAAGAATGTAAAATAGAAAATTTATACAATTTAGATGAAACGATTGCTAAGGAGATATTTAGAGGATGCGAATATCCTTGGGAAGTATTACCAAAAATAAAAGAATTTATAGTTAAATTGGGAGAAAGCTTAAATTTGGACGAATATAACAAAGTTGGGGAGAATGTGTGGATTGCAAAGTCTGCTACAGTTGCTCCAACAGCTTTTATTGGAGGACCAGCAATTATTGGTAAAAATGCAGAAATAAGACATTGTGCATTTATAAGAGGCTCAGCTATTATTGGAGAGAATACAGTTGTAGGAAATTCGACAGAAGTAAAGAATTCAATATTTTTTAACAATGCTAAAGCTCCACATTACAATTATGTAGGGGATTCCATTTTAGGATACAAAGCTCATATGGGAGCAGGATCTATTACCTCAAACGTGAAATCAGATGAAACCTTAGTTGTTGTTAAAAATGGAAACGAGAGCATAGAAACAGGTTTGAAAAAATTTGGTTGTATGGTTGGAGATAATGTAGAAGTTGGATGTGGTTCTGTTCTAAATCCAGGAAGTGTAGTTGGAAGAAAAACAAACATTTATCCTCTTTCATCTGTAAGAGGTGTTATAAAGGAAAACAGTATTTACAAAAAGCAAGGAGATATCGTAGAAAAAATATAAAAAATACTTGCTTTAAAAAAAATTGTGTGCTAAAATTCTTATCATAGATTAAAAAAAAACCCCTAAAAGTGGGCTACATTTTTTTTAATCTTTTTTTTATTTTTATGGTCTTTACAAATAATAACGTAATTTTTAATCTTGTAATTATACTAGTGGAGGGAGTTTTTATGAATACCAAATATATTTTTGTTACAGGTGGAGTTGTATCTGGATTAGGTAAGGGAATAACAGCTGCATCATTAGGAAGACTTTTAAAAAATAGAGGATATAAGGTTGCAAATCAGAAGTTTGATCCATACATAAATGTTGATCCAGGAACAATGAACCCTTGTGAACATGGAGAAGTATTTGTTACAGATGATGGAGCTGAAACAGATTTAGATTTAGGCCATTATGAGAGATTTACAGACGAAAGTTTAACAGTAAATTCAAGTATAACAACAGGAAAAATATACTCTGAAGTAATTGAAAAGGAACGTAGAGGGGACTATTTAGGTAAAACAGTTCAAGTTGTTCCTCATATTACTAATGCCATAAAAGACAAAGTATATAAGTTCAAGGAGACTGATATTGATATAGTAATTACGGAAATTGGTGGAACAATTGGTGATATTGAGAGCTTACCGTTTGTTGAAGCGATAAGACAAATAGGACTAGAAAATAAACCAGAGGATGTAATGTATATTCATGTAACTCTATTACCATATATACATGGATCAAACGAGTTAAAGTCAAAACCAACACAGCATTCGGCAAGAGAACTTCAATCTTATGGTATTAAGCCAGATGTTTTAGTATGTAGATCTGAAATTCCAATTCCTGATGGAATGAAAGATAAAATAGCACTATTTTGTAATGTTAGAAAAGATTGTGTTATTCAAAATTCTACAGTAGAAGTTTTGTATGAAGTACCATTAATGCTAGAAAATGAAGGATTAGCTAATGTTGTATGCGAGCATTTGGATTTAAAAAATAAAGCACCAAAAAATCAAAAATGGGAGAGTATGATTGAAAAAATAAAAAATATGCCCGATAAAACAGCTAATATTGCTATAGTTGGAAAATATGTATCGTTAGAAGACTCATATTTATCTGTTGTTGAAAGTTTAAAGCATGGTGGTTTTGCAAACAACGTTAAAGTTAACATTGAATTTGTTGATTCTGAAAAAATTAAAAACGACGAAGATGCAAATAAAAAACTAAAAAAATATGATGGAATACTTGTTCCAGGAGGCTTTGGAAACAGAGGAACAGAAGGAAAGATATTAGCAATAAAATATGCTCGAGAGAATAATGTTCCATTTTTAGGAATTTGCTTAGGAATGCAGATGGCAGTTGTTGAGTTTGCAAGAGACGTTTTAGGTCTTTCAGATGCTGATTCAACAGAGTTTAATACAAGAACTAAAAATCCTGTTATTCATATAATGGAAACACAAAAAGAGGTAAAGAAAAAAGGTGGAACAATGCGTTTGGGAGCATATCCATGTAAAATAAAAAAAGGTAGTTTAGCTGAGAAGGTATACGGAAAAGAGGAAATATCAGAAAGACATAGACATAGATTTGAGTTCAATAATGACTATAGAGAGCTTATAGAAAAGGCAGGTATGGTTATTTCTGGTACATCTCCAGATAATAGTTTAGTAGAAATGGTTGAAATACCAAAGCATAAGTTCTTTATAGCTGGACAATTTCATCCTGAATTTAAATCTAGACCAGATAAACCAGCACCATTATTTAAAGAATTTATAAAAAGTGCAATAAAATAGACATAAAACTGGATTTTATTTTTTATATGTGGTATAATAAGCGGCAGTTTGGTAGAGCGCCAAATGTAATAATCCGAGAGGCCTTATGCTCAAGGGTCGAAAATGTTTTGTCTAATTTTAGGAGGACATTAATGAAGGAAGCAGGTACCAGAAAGCCGCACGAAATTAACAAGTTTCACGAGGCCACAGATCTTGATCCAAAAAAAGTTGAGTTTGGTCGGGTTCTAATTATTCCGCAGCTCGATATCGAGGGAAGAAAAGAAGCCACCTTACTTATTGCTCCTTTGTCAAGGATTGGTTATCATATCCATGACAAAGACAACGAAGCATACATTGTTTTGGATCATAAGAACGAGAGTGGAGAAATTATTTCTGAGGAGTGCCGAATGGGTAGAGGACATTTCCTTGAAAATACTTCCACAGACAGTTGGTTGGTTGTAAAATCAGTTAAATGGTGGTAAAAGTACTTATTTTGGTGACACAGTTTAAAAGATTGTGTCACCTCTTTGCTTTTTATAAGGTATGAGTAAAAGCAAACATAAAGAAATAAAAAAATACTATTGACTTTTAAGTAATATAGGTATAAATTATTAGCAGTCTATATAAAAGACTGCTAATAATTTTTTGGTAATATAACATATTACTGAGAATAAAATAGTAATATTGTTAGCCATAAGGAGGTAATATTAATGTTAAAACCATTATTAGACAGGGTTGTAGTTAAAATGATGGAAGCTGAAGAAACAACTAAAAGTGGAATTATTTTAGCAAGCGCTGCAAAGGAAAAACCACAAATTGCAGAAGTACTGGAAGTTGGACCAGGTGGAGATGTAGATGGAAATGATGTTAAGATGTACATAAAAAGAGGTGACAAAGTTATATTAAATAAATATTCTGGAACAGAAATAAAATACGAAGGTGAAGATTTAATTATAGTAAAGCAATCAGACATACTAGCAATAGTTGAATAGTTCAATTGAAGGGAGATTTTATTATGTCAAAGGAAATAAAATTTGGCGAAGAAGCCAGAAAAAAATTATTAGATGGGGTTAATCAATTAGCAGATACTGTGAAGGTTACGCTTGGACCCAAGGGAAGAAATGTTGTACTAGATAAAAATTTTGGTGCACCACTTATTACAAACGATGGTGTTACAATTGCAAAAGAAATTGAACTTGATGATCCATTTGAAAATATGGGAGCGAGACTTGTTAAGGAAGTTTCAACTAAAACCAATGACGTAGCCGGTGATGGAACAACTACAGCAACTGTTTTGGCACAAAGCATGATAAAAGAAGGTGTAAAAAATGTTGCTGCTGGAGGTGATCCAATGGCAATAAAAAGAGGAATAGATAAGGCTGTTGAGGTTGCAGTTGAAGGTCTAAAAGAAATTAGTTCACCAGTTAATGGAAAAGAGGATATTGCAAGAGTTGCATCTATTTCAGCAAATAACGAAGAAGTAGGAAAGCTAATTTCGGAGGCAATGGAAAAAGTTTCTAAGGACGGAGTTATAACAATAGAGGAGTCTAAAACATCGAATACAGAGCTTAATGTAGTTGAAGGAATGCAATTTGATAGAGGCTATGTTTCTCCATATATGGTAACTGACACAGAAAAAATGGAGGCAATTATTGAAAATCCATACATACTAATAACAGACAAAAAAATTAGTAACATTCAAGAGATATTACCATTACTTGAAGCTCTAATGCAACAATCTGGAAAGCTTGTAGTTATTTGTGATGATGTTGAAGGAGAGGCTTTATCAACGCTTGTATTAAACAAATTAAGAGGTGTTATAAATGTTGTGGCTATAAAGGCTCCTGGGTATGGAGATAAGAGAAAAAATATGCTACAAGATATAGCAACTATAACTGGCGGAGAGGTTATTACATCAGATTTAGGATTAGAACTAAAAGATACAACTATAAATCAATTGGGTAGAGCAAAACAAGTTAAGGTTGAAAAGGAAAATACTATAATAGTTGATGGTGCTGGAGATAAAAACAAAATAGCTGAAAGAGCAGCACAAATAAAAGCACAATTAGCCGATGAAAAAAGCGAATTTGAAAAAGAAAATCTACAAGAAAGGCTTGCAAAAATATCAGGTGGAGTTGCTGTTATTGGTGTTGGAGCTGCAACAGAAGTTGAAATGAGAGACAAAAAACTTAGAATAGAAGATGCACTTTCTGCTACTAAGGCTGCTGTTGAAGAAGGAATTGTTTCTGGTGGAGGAACAGCATATGTAAATATAATTCCAAAAATTGAAGACTTAGTTCTAAAATTAGAAAACGATGAAAAATTAGGTGCAAAAATTGTACTTAAAGCATTAGAAGAGCCTGTTAAACAAATAGCATTAAATGCAGGCTTAGAGCCTGCAGTAATTCTTGAAAAAGTAAAATCAAGCAAAGAAGGAATTGGTTTTAATGCACAAACAGAGGAATATGTTGACATGAAAAAATCTGGAATTGTTGATCCTACTAAAGTTTCAAGAAGTGCACTTCAAAATGCTGCATCAATAGCTTCTATGGTACTTACTACAGAAAGTATTGTAACAGATAAAAAAGAGCATAATTGCTGCTGCAATGCAAAAAATGATGCACAAGATTCAATGGGTGGAATGTATTAAAAATTTTAAAAGACATTAGATAGTAAAAATGAACTCTCGCTATTAGGCAAATAAGCTTAATAATGAGGGTTCATTTTAAAATTATTCAATGCTTTTTTTTTTATTTTATTGAATATAAAATTACGGTGTGATATATTATGAGAAAATGATTATTTAAAACAAAAGAAGGAGGCTTTTTAATGCTTAGAAAAAAGTTGCTAATTGCCATAGCAATTATGCTTGTAATAGTAATGAATATTTCTGGTATTTATGCATTATCAACTGAAGAAATAATTGCGTCTTCATTTTCTACAGGTATTGTAAATATTGAATTAGACATTTATAGTAAAGATTCTCAGAACACAGAGGATATATATAATGATCAAAACAGAAAAGTTATGCCAGGTGAAAAAATTTCATATATTCCAAGAATTAAAAACTTAGGCGATGACTGTTATGTAAGGGCAAAAGTTCTTATTGAAGATGATGATGAAAATCAAGAGCTTTGCAAAGTTGATGATTTATTACCAGGATGGTACAAACAAGGAGATTTTTATTATTATAAATCTGCTTTAGGAAAAGGAAAAAAAGTAGATATATTCAAAAATCTAAAAATACCTGATAATATAGAAGTTGGTAGCGATAAAACTATTCTTGTATCAATTTATGCGGAGGCTATTCAAGCTAAAAATTTTGAACCAGATTTTTCAAGTGAAAATCCATGGAAAAATGAAGAAATACAAAAGTGTATAAAATCGTCAAGTTATGTTTCTGATAATTTTTTAAGCAACGTAAATGTTGTGTATAGTAAAAATAGTCTTGATCTTGAAACCGATTTGTTTAGTGAGCTAGACAATACTATGCCAGGTGATACCCTTGAAGAGACTGTTAAAATTAAGAATTTAAAGAAGAATAAAACAGAGTATTTTCTAAAAATTAGCGAAGGAAAAGCGTCTCAAAAAGCAGAAGAGTTATTAAAATTAATAAGTTTTCAAATAAAAGATGAGAGCGGAAACACTATATTTGAAGGAACTTTGTTAGATGTTGCATTTTTATCTTTAGGAAAATTTAATCCAGGAGAAGAAAAAGATTTAACGTTTATAATTAAAATTCCAGCAGAATTAAAGAATGAATATGCTGCGGTTGGATGTAATATTAATTGGGAATTCCTTTCAGAAGATGAAATTGAGCCTGGAAAAGGACCAAAAACTGGAGATACTAAGTTTGATACAGCAATGTGTACTTTTATTTCATCTTCAGTGTGTTTAGTAATTGTTATGTTATTAATATATAGAGAAAAAAGAAAAGATGAAGAATAAAAAATACAAAAGAAATGTAAAAAGGTGGTATATGTAATGAATATTTTTTCAAAAATTTTAAAAATTATTATTAATATTTTAATAACTTTGATTATACTTTTAGGTATTACAATAATAGTACTATTTTTTATAGGAATAGAGCCATTTGTAGTTAAATCTGGTTCTATGGAGCCAGCTATTATGACTGGAAGTGTATGTTTTGTTGATAAAAATGTTAAATACAATGAAATTAAAGCTGATGATATTATAGCATTCTCAACTGGATCAAAATCAAGGGCCACACATAGAGTTGTTGAGGTAACAGACAAAGGTTTTGTTACAAAAGGTGATGCAAATGATCAAAACGATACAAACCTTGTTTCGTCAAGAGAGTACTTAGGAAAAACTGTGTATTCAATTCCTAAAGTAGGTTATATTATAAGCAAAATTCAAACAACAAAAGGAAAAATTGTTTGTGGCATTGGAATAATAATATTGTTTATATTTGGACTTTTGTTCGGAGACGATTCGAAAAAAGAAAAGAAAGAAAAACAAAAAAATGAAGACAAAACTAATGAAAAAATAGAAGATCAGAAGAGAGAAAATCAAAATAATAAAAATGCATAATTGATAAAAAATCTGGAGGTATATTTTTTTATGTCGGATGTAAAAATACTTGTGGTGGATGACGAATCTAGAATGAGAAAATTAATAAAAGATTTTCTAAAAGTTAAAGGGTACGAAATATTTGAAGCTGCTGATGGAGAAGAAGCACTTAAAATATTTGAGGAACATGAAAATAAAATGGACTTAATTTTGCTAGATGTTATGATGCCAAAGTTAGACGGATGGTCTGTTTTAAGACAAATACGACAAGTTTCTTCTGTTCCAATAGTAATGCTTACTGCTAGAGGAGAAGAACAAGATGAATTATTTGGATTTGAACTTGGTGTTGATGAGTATATTACAAAACCATTCAGTCCTAAAATATTGGTTGCTCGTGTTGATGCCATTTTAAAAAGATCTGTAAAATCAGAAAAAAATATTGCAGATTATGGTGGAATTGTTATAAATGCAGACGGAAGAACTGTTGAGGTTGATTCTAAAAAAATAGATTTAAGTTTAAGAGAATATGAGTTACTTAAGTATCTTGTAGACAATAACGGAATTGCACTTTCAAGAGATAAAATACTGAACAATGTTTGGAATTATGATTATTATGGAGATTCAAGAACAATAGACAGTCACATAAAGAAAATAAGACATAAACTTGGCAGAAAAGGAAGATATATTCATACCATGAGAGGAGTAGGATATAAATTTGAAGTTGAAGATACTAAGTAATAAAAACAATTCAATTAGAGTTAAGCTATTTGCATCGCTATGCCTTGTTATAGTAGTTACAATTTTATTTCTAATTATAATAAATGATCTTGCTCTAGAGGCGTTTTACATATACAGTAAAAAGGAAGTTGCAAAGTCATTATACGATGATATAAATTATAAATTTCAAAAAGGTGAACCTACCGAAGAAATTGAAATCTTTATAAAGAATAAAGCAATATCTAATAACATGGATATTTTAGTACTGGATACTGAAACGAAAAATACAATTATTAACAATAATAATGAAATGCAATCGATGAAAGATTTAAAAAGCATAATTGAACATAATGAAAGCGAAAAAGTTGGAAGAACACTATATACTGCTAAAAATGTAATAATAAGATTGGCAAAGGATACTATAAGTAACAGAAATTATATTGTTTTGATGGCCAAGCTAGATAATGGTCAGGAGTTATATATTCGTACATCTATGTCTACAATAAAAGAAAGTTTGAAAATTAGTAACAATGTGCTTATAGTTGTAGGAGGTATAGCAGTTTTAGTTGCTGCAATTATTGTTTCTATTGTAACAAAAAGATTTTCAAATCCTATTTTAGAGCTAAATAATATTGCCAAGAAAATGGCCAATTTGGATTTTTCAAAAAAATATTCACCTAGTGATTCTAATGATGAATTTGATGAGCTTGGAAACAGTATTAATATAATGTCTGAAAAACTTGAATATACAATTAATGAGCTTAGAGAAAACAATGATGAACTAGAAAGAGACATTAAAGAAAAGTCTAAAATAGATGAAATGAGAACTCAGTTTATTTCAGATGTTTCGCACGAACTAAAAACTCCAATAGCTCTTATTCAAGGGTATGCTGAAGGCTTGGTTGAAAATGTAAATGATGACGAGGAATCAAGAAAGTATTACGCTGAAGTAATTTTAGATGAAGCTAATAAAATGGATAAGCTTGTAAAACAATTGCTTGAGCTTATGAAACTTGAATACGGTAAAAGAGAATTTAACAATTCTAAGTTTGATATAGTAGCTCTTGTAAATGAAGTGATAAGAAAATGTGACGTAATGATAAAAGAGCAAAACATAGAAGTAATACAAAAGAATGAAAATCCAATATGGGTTTATGCTGATGATTTTTATATTGAGCAAGTTGTTACCAACTATATTACCAATGCAATTAAATACTCACAAGAAATTGATGGCGTTAGAAAAATTGAAGTATGCATGGATAAAGATAATTCAAGTAAAGATAAGGTAAGAGTTGCCGTATTTAATACTGGTAAAAATTTTTCAGAAGATGAAATGAAAATAGTTTGGGGAAGATTTTCAAAATTAGATACATCAAGAAATAGAGAAAACGGTGGAACTGGAATAGGTCTTTCTTTGGTAAAGGCCGTAATGAACAATTATAACAACGATTTTGGTGTACAGAATAAAGAAAATGGCGTTGAGTTTTATTTTGAACTTAATAGAGCAGAATAACAAAGACTGTATAGATATAATTTAAGCACAATATAGTGTATACTTAAAAAAGAATATTTTTTGGAGACTATGAGTTAATTATAGTCTCTATTTTTTATATAAAAATGCATTTGCACAAGACATAAGACCTTGACAGATTGAGGCTTTGAAGATATAATTTCAGTATAAAATTCGTAGAGTAAAAGAGGGCTAGAACATATGAAGAAAAAAATTTTGGGTATTATTTTTATCATCAGTTTAATAATTGGAATTGTGTTTTTTATTAATAACGCAAAAAAATACAATTATACAATTGAACAAATTGGTGAAGAAAAATACCTTTTATTAATGCAAAACGAAAGATATGGAGTAATAGATAATAAAGGAAACATTATAATAGATCCTAAGTATGATATAGTTGAAATTCCAAATCCTTCTAAAGCAGTATTCATATGTAAAAATAATTATGATGTTGAAACGAAGAGCTACAACATAGAAGTGTATAATGAATCTAAAAAAAGATTGCTATATCAGTATTTTGCTGTTGATGCAATACGTTTAAACGGAATTGACAATAACGGTTATTACGAGAAGAGTGTTTTACGTTATAAATCGAATGATAAATATGGGTTAATAGACTTTAATGGTAAAAAAATTACTAAACCTATTTACGATTCAATAGAGAGCTTTGAGTATAAAGAAGGACTATTGTTAGTTAAAAAAGACGGAAAATATGGAATTATAAATATAAATGGTGCTACTGTTCTTAAAGAAAATTATGATGAAATATTATGTGATGCATTTTATAATGAAGACTCAAAATATGACTTAGCTGGATATATTGTTGGGAACAAAACAAGCAAGGGCATGAGATATGGATATATAAATTATAGAGGAAAGCAAGTTCTAAAAAATGAATACAACGAAATATACAGAATAATTGAGAATAAAGATTACAATAAAATATACCTTGTTGCGTTTAAGGATGGAAGAGCTGGTTTATTCGAGAACAATAAAAAAATAATTGATAACGTGTATGAAGACATTACATATAATGCTAGCAGTAATTTATTGGTAGTACAAAGAAATTCTAAACAAGGTGTTTATACTTTAAATGGAAATGAACTTGTTCATGCAAATTACGAAAATATCTTTTTTGCTGGAGAGTGTATTAGAGCACAAAAGGGAAAAGACTACGACATATATAGCTTGGAAGGAAAAAAAGAAGATAACAAAGATTATATAAGTAAGCAAGATGTTAATAATGGAAAATACAAAATTGTTATAACGCCTGGGTATGAATACAAATTGTTGAAAGGAAGCGATGTGATTAGCAACAATTATTCATATATGCAGTATTTGTTTAAAGACTATTTATATGCTTCAATAGATTACAAAAACGGAATAATAGACGAAAGTGGAAAAGTGCTAGTTGATTTTAAATACAATATTGTTCAAAAGGTTGGAGATTTTAACATTGTACAATTAATTGACGATGAAGGTAATAGTGTATTGCTAAATGAAAATTTAGAAGAAATAATACGAGGCGAAGATTTAAATTTATTCGTTGAAGAAGATTACTTAAAAGTTCAGTCAAAAAGTGATATTAAATATTTTGATAAGAATGGAAAAGAAATAAGTAATGAAGATATATACAAGAATAACAGTTTAATTGCCTTTTCTGATAATGATAAATGGGGATTTAAAGATAAGGACGGAAACATTGTAGTAGAGCCAGTATATGATATAGTTACTGAATTTAATCAATTTGGATTTGCAGGAGTAAAGAAAGATGATTTATGGGGAGTAATAGATGAACAAGGAAAGATTGTTGTTAGCCCAAGCTATACTATAACAGTTACTGGAAATCCAAGTTTTGCAGGGGAGTATTATAAAGTTAATTTAGGATATGGAATTCCATATTATTTTAAATAGATTTTTTAATAGAAAAGGGGAGTAAAATGTATAGTAAATACGGAATTAAGGAAGAGGTTGTTAATTTATCGAATGAGATTTATAAAGACATTGAACCATACTTTAATCAGATTGAGGAAAATTGTGAAAGAAATACTTTAAAAGTGCTAAGTGCATTTAGTAATAATAATTTATCAGATATGCACTTTGGAAGTACAACAGGATACGGATACGGAGATATTGGAAGAGATGTTATTGAAAAAATATATGCAGAGGTTTTAGGTGCCGAAGATAGTTTAGTTAGGGGGCAATTTATATCTGGTACTCATGCTCTAACTGTCGCTCTGTTTGCATTTTTAAGACCAGGTGATACAATGCTTAGTATTTGTGGAAAACCTTATGATACTTTAGACGAAGTAATTGGTATAGTTGAAAATAACAGTTCTTTAAAAGCTTTTGGTGTTAATTATGAACAAATAGATTTAGTGAATGATGATTTTGATTATGACGCAATTGTAAATAGAGTATCTAAAAATGATATTAAGTTAATTGAAATACAACGTTCTAGAGGATATTCAACACGTAAGAGCTTAACAATAGAACAAATAGAAGCGGTTATAAAAAGAATAAGAGAAGTTAACAAAAACGTAATAATAATGGTTGATAACTGCTATGGTGAATTTGTAGATTCTAAAGAGCCTGTTGAAGTTGGAGCTGACGTAATGGTTGGATCTTTAATTAAAAATTTAGGTGGAGGAATTACACCTAATGGAGCGTATATTGCTGGAAGAAAAGATCTAGTTGAATTGGCTGCAGAAAGACTTACTGCTCCTGGTTTAGGTAAGGAAGTTGGACCTTCACTTGGAATGAATAAATTGATATTACAAGGTTTATTTATGGCTCCTTCTGTAGTTGCTAGTAGTTTAAAAACAGCAATATTTACAAGCAGAATGATGGAAAAATTAGGATATAATCCTGTACCAAAATATAACGAGAAAAGATCAGATATAGTTCAAACTATTGAATTTGGAAATAGCGAAAAATTAATAAAATACTGCCAAGGTATTCAAATGGGATCACCTGTTGAATCTAAATCAATTCCAGAGCCATGGGATATGCCAGGTTACACAGATAAAGTAATAATGGCAGCAGGAGCTTTTACACAAGGCTCTTCAATAGAGCTATCTTGTGATGCACCAATTAGAGCTCCATATATTGCTTTTCAACAAGGTGGTTTAACATACGAATTTGGAAAACTAGGTGTTATGAGGGCTATATCTAATATAATTTAGTAATTGTGTAGGAGAGAGAATATGAAAGTTGTTATTATCGGCGGAGGTCCTGCTGGTATTTTGGCTGCAATTTCAGCTAGTAAATGTGGTAATGATGTTGTTATTCTAGAAAAAATGGAAAGCTTGGGAAAAAAATTATTAATAACTGGCAAGGGAAGATGCAATATAACTAGTAGTTTAGATATTTCAGAGTTCATACAAAATATACCGGGTAATGGAAACTTTTTATACAGTGCTTTTCAAAATTTTTCAAATGAAGATATAATAAATTTATTAAATTCACATGGAGTGCAAGTAAAAAAAGAAAGAGGAGACAGAATTTTTCCTGTAAGTGATAGCTCTAAGGATGTTTTGAATGCTTTAGTTAGTGAGCTTAAAAAACAAAATGTAAAAATTTATTATAATTCGAGAGCAACGGAAATAGTTGCTGCTGATGGTATTGCTACGGGAGTTAGATATCGTCAAGGGGAAAAAGAATGCGTAATTACTGCTGATAAAGTAATACTAGCAACTGGTGGAAAAAGTTATCCAACAACAGGCTCAACAGGTGACGGATATAAAATGGCTAGTAAATTAGGTCATACTATTAAAGATATTAAACCATCACTTATACCTATAACTGCAAACGAAAATAACGATGCAGAAAAAATTCATATAGGAAGTTATAGAAATTCAAGAGCTTTGTGCAAAGAACTTCAAGGTTTAAGTTTAAAAAATGTGAAAATTAAGATTATTGATATAGAAAAAAACAAGGCAATATATGAAGATTTTGGAGAGATGTTGTTTACTCACTTTGGAGTTTCTGGACCAACAGTACTTAGTGGATCAGCACACTTAATTAGATACAAAGATGTGGATAGATTACTAAGTGAAGGAAAGATTATTTTAAGAATTGATTTTAAGCCAGCTTTAGATAACGAAAAGTTGGATGCAAGAATTTTGCGTGATTTTGAGGAAGATAAAAATAAAATGTTTAAAAATAGTTTAAATAAATTATTGCCTCAAAAGTTAATTAGTCCAATTGTTAATTTGTCTGAAATAAATCCGGATAAAAGATTAAATGAGATATCAAAGAAAGAGAGAATGAAGCTTATTTCAGAACTTAAAGAATTTTCTGTTACTCTTTCTGGATTTCGTCCAATTGAGGAAGCTATAATTACATCAGGTGGAATTAATGTTAAGGAAATTAATCCTAAAACGATGGAATCTAAGCTAACAAAAAATTTATTTTTTGCAGGTGAGATTATAGATGTGGACGCCTACACAGGTGGGTTTAATTTACAAATTGCATATTCTACGGGAGTAACAGCAGGTTTAGATGCTTAAAAACCAATAAAAGTGGAGCGTGTAAAGATGAGTGAATACAAAACAATTTTAGAAAAAAATGTTAAAGCAGAGATTGTAGAAAAAAAATCAAGATTTATATCAAATGTTTTTTATGTGGAATCTGTGGAAGAAGCCGAAGAAAAAATAAAACAGGTTAAAAAGAAATATTTTGATGCAAAGCATAATTGCTATGCGTATAGAATTCTAGATAAGGATATGGTTACAGAAAGATTTAGTGATGATGGTGAACCTAGTGGTACTGCAGGTGCACCAATGCTAGATATATTGGCCAAAACAAATTTATGTAATGTTGTAGTTGTGGTTACAAGATATTTCGGAGGAATTTTACTAGGGACGGGAGGTCTGGTTAGAGCTTATTCGGATGCTCTAAAGGCTTCAATTCAGAGTGCCATGCTTGCTAATATTAAATCTGGTTATGAAATAAAGCTTAAAGTAACATATTCTAGTTTTGAGAAGTTTAAGTATTATTGTAAGGCTAAGGGAATTAATATAACAGAAAGCTCATATTCTGATGTTGTGGATTGTACTATAGAGCTCTGCAAAGAAGAATTTGAATGCTTAAAAAACAATATAGAAAAAGAAAATGAATACAATATTATTTCATTCGACATAGTTCGACAAAAAACTATATGTGAAATGTCGAATTAGGTAGATTAAAGGCGTACGAAACCTTAAAAAGAGCCATGTATTCTATTGCAAACTGCCAAAAAAGACAGTATAATTCAAAATGCAAAAGAAAATAATAGGAGGTTTTAGGGTGAGTAAAAAAATAACAGTATTAATTGCAGATGACAATGGAGATTTTTCTGCAACTTTAGCTGAATGCATAAAGGCTGAAGAAGATTTAGAGTTAATAGGAAGTGCAAGAGACGGAATAGAGGCTTTTGATATGATAAAAGTATATGAACCAGATGTCGTACTGTTAGATGTTATAATGCCAAGATTAGATGGCATAGGGGTATTAGAAAAAATAGCGGAGGGAAATTTATCAAGAGTACCTATGTGCATAATGCTTTCTGCTGTAGGACAAGATAAAATTACGCAAAAGGCAATAAATTTAGGAGCTCAATACTATATAGTTAAACCATTTGAAATAGATCTGCTAATAAAGAGAATTAAGGATTTAAAATTTTTTCAACCAACTCATATAAACACTTTATACACCAATAGAGAGATAAAACAATCATACATAGAAATAGCTCCAAGCGAAAGAAAAAGCGAAGATAGCTTAGAAGCTTTAGTAACTAATGTAATTCATGAAATTGGAGTTCCTGCGCACATAAAAGGATATCAATATTTAAGAGAAGCTATAATGATGGTAGTAAATGATATAGATATAATCAATCAAATTACGAAACAGTTATACCCAGATATTGCAAGAAAATATCATACAACACCATCAAGGGTGGAACGTGCAATAAGACATGCAATTGAAGTAGCATGGGGCAGAGGAGAGCAAACTGTGGTTGAAAGTATATTTGGTTACACAGTGTCTGCTACAAAGGGTAAACCAACAAATTCAGAGTTTATAGCAATGATTGCAGATAAGCTCAGATTAGAACTAAAAACAGCTTAGTAAAAAAAGCAAATGTATTTAAATATACATTTGTTTTTTTATTTATATAAAATATAAATATTTTCTTGATATTTTATACATTGTAGTGTATTATATAATAAGTATAAATTATGTGAAATACAAAATTGAAAGGAGAAGAAAATGTACAAAATTAAAAGAAAATTAGCAGTAGCGTTTTTTTTAATTGTGCTAGTATTAAATACAGTTACAGTTCATGCTACAGAAGTAAATACAACTGAAACAAATAAGACAACAAATCAACAAATAACAGGTCAGCAAGAAACAAATAGCCAAGATAATACTTCTTCAAAAAAAGCAAGCACAGCAGAAACACTAATAAATATAAAAGAAGATCAACTTAAGGACATAGAAAGCTATAAGGCAAAGTATGGTTCAGATACATATGGGGTTGCTGCGTACATACTACATTTAATTCAAGTTTATAGTATTCCAATTGGTTTAGTAGGAATTGCAATTTGTGGAATTTACGAATACGTAATTGGAATGAAAAGATTGGATATAAGGGATAAAGGATTTAATACAATGATTGCCGTTATAACAATAATGATTATTTGTCAAATTTTACCTTTAGTATTTGCAATTGTTGTTAAATCTACAGATTAATAAGGGGATAAGGAGAAAAATATGAGAGTACTTTTTGCAGTTAGTAGTAGCGAGAATAGCAAAGATGATATTGTAGATGTTATTATGAATGAGTATCAAAAAGAATACAAAAAAATTATCACATGTAAAAGAGCGTTTTACTATGACGCAATTGTAAACGAAGTTAGAGAAACAAGAGATACAAATCCATATGATTTAATTGTAATAAGCGAAGATTTAGAAAAAAATATAAAAGATAGCTATGAAGCTCAAGATGAGTTATTATACAAGAGAATGGATGATATAACAGATGAAGCATACAAAGAAGATGGAACTGGTATTCCAATTATTCTAATATGCAGCGAAAGAAGATCTGAAAGAGATCCAATATTCTCAAGATTATTTGTATTAGGAATGTACAATATATTAGCTGGAAGAGAAAAAACAATTCAAAATGTGTGTTCACTAATCGAACATCCAAGAAATAAAAAACAAGCTAAGATGCTTTACAATATTAATCCAAAAGGATTAAGTTATAAATCAAAGTCAACTTCTTCAGATACAATAGATCAAAGAGAGTTATTAAGCATAGTTAGATTTTTTAATGTAAATCAGAATAATACAGAAAAATGCGTAAAAGGATTTGCAAAAATAAGTAAAGAGTACTCAGAAGAACAAATTAAAACAATAGTTAGTAGCTTACCACTTACGGTAAGAATTAAACTAGAAAACAATTCAAAAGAATACGTAAAAATAATAAAAGAGAGAGTAAAAAAATCCGCAGAAGAGAACACTAGAAGTACTTTGCAGTCTGTTGATTTAACAGATAAAAAGGCAGGAACAAGTTCAAGTGTTATAATCCCAGGGCAAGATAAGAAAAAAGGTATATTCAAGAAAATCAGTGGGAAGAATTAATAAAATATAGGATTTAATGGAGGTATTACAAATGAAAGTATTATTTGCAATAAGGGATAATGGCAATACTATAGATACGTTGGTGCAAAAATTAAAACAAGATTATAGTAAGAAACTTTCTTATAAAGAGGCAAAGAACTTTACTGCAATAACAGAGGAACTACAAAAGAATAAATATGACGTAGTTATATTATCTGAGGATGTAGATAAAAAATTAAGTATAACAAAAGAAAATGCTTCAGTATTAAATAGATATAAGAAGATAGTTAAATTAGCAGGCAATTCACGAGTAATTATTATTGCAGAAAATAAAGATAATGCAAGTGAAATAAAAGAAGCCGGTGCATATAAAACATATGTTGATAGCGGAAGAATTGGTAAGCAATTATATGACACAATAAAATTGGCTTTTCCAGAAAACGCTGATAAATCAGCTAAGGCTGTTGTAAAACAAAGTGAACCTGTTGAGAAAAAGAACAAACCTGCTAAGAACAAAGTAAAAAGTGTTGTATCAAAAAATGCTGAAAGTGAAGGCTCTAGTGTTGATTCAATGTTAGATTTATTCAGAAATATTAGATATCTAAACAGAACTGATTTAGATGAGGATAAATGCATTAAAAGATTCAATAATTTATATTCAAAATTAGATAGACAAAGCGTAGAAATAATTGTAAAATCGTTAGATCCAGCTACCAAAAAAATTCTTAAAAAAGGAAGCTCTAAATATAACGAATTTCTTAATCCTAAAAGTGAATCCGATAGTAAAGATAGTGATACAGAAGGTAAAAAGAGAGGAAGACCTCGTAAAGAAAAAATTGATGTAGAAGAAAGTTCGGTTCCAAAAAGAAGAGGAAGACCTCGTAAAATGGAAACGGCTGTTGTTGTTGATTCAAATAGTATAAAAAATGCAGTTTCTAAAAAGAACAAAGCTGACATAGAAGATTCATCTGATGATCAATTTGAGTTCGATGAATTTGATCTTGAAGACATTAATATAGATAATGATGAAGTAATTAGTTCAAGTAAAGAACATGAAGTTGAGAACAATAATAATGATGGGGAAAACCTAGACTTAATTGAATTCGATGTTGAAGACGAAGAGCCTGAAGAGGACGAATTCGATATTGAAGATGACGATTTAGATTTAGAAGATGAAGATTCAAAAGATGAAGAAATAAATCTAGAAGACGAAGATGTAGAAGATGACGACCTAGATTTAGAAGACGAAGATGTAGA
>CAMUZZ010000006.1 GCA_947165355.1 uncultured Clostridium sp. | reverse complement strand
TGTTAAACAGAACCTTCTCTAATAACACATTAGCTCTTGATAAAACAGCATATTTGTGATAAATTATATAGCGAAGTATTTGAAAAAATGAAAGGACTTGATTAAATGAAAATTGGAATAGTAGGACTTCCAAATGTTGGAAAGAGCACATTATTTAATGCAATAACTAATGCTGGTGCAGAATGTGCAAATTATCCATTTTGTACAATAGAGCCAAATATAGGTGTGGTTCCAGTACCAGACGAGAGATTAGATAATTTAACAAAAATGTATAATCCAGAAAAAACAACTCATGCAATAATAGAATTTGTTGATATTGCCGGATTAGTAAAGGGTGCAAGCAAAGGAGAAGGATTAGGCAACAAATTCTTATCTCATATAAGAGAAGTAGATAGCATTGCACAAGTAGTAAGATGTTTTGAAGATCCTAATGTTGTACACGTAGACGGAAGTATTGATCCAATAAGAGATATAGAAACAATTAATTTAGAGCTTATATTTGCTGATCTAGAGACAATAGAAAAAAGATTAGATAAAGCAAAGAAGAATTTAAAAGCAGATAAAAAATATCAAGCTGAAATTGATGTACTTGAAAAGTTAAAGAAAGCACTAGAAGAAGGAAAAACAGCTAGAACAGTTGCTTTAACTGATGAAGAAAACGAGTTAATAAATGATGCGTTTTTATTAACTATTAAACCAACATTATACATAGCAAATGTATCAGAAGAGCAATTAGCATCAGTTGATACAGATGAAAACGTTAATAAGGTTAAAGAATTTGCTAAAAAAGAAGGTGCTGAAGTTATTCCTTTATGCATAAAAATTGAAGAAGAGCTTGCATCAATAGACGGTGATGAAAAGAAAGAAATGCTAGAAATGTTAGGACTTTCAGAATCAGGACTAGATAAAGTTATTAAGTCTAGTTACGATCTTTTAGGTTTAATGTCATTCCTAACAGCTGGCGAACCAGAAGTAAGAGCATGGACAATAAAAAAAGGAACTAAAGCTCCAGATGCTGCTGGAAAAATTCATTCAGATATTCAAAGAGGATTTATTAGAGCAGAAATAGTTTCATATGACGATTTAATGAGAGAAGGTTCTATGAATGCTGTAAAAGAAAAAGGTTTACTTCGTTCTGAAGGAAAAGACTATATAATGCAAGATGGCGATATAGTATTATTTAGATTTAATGTTTAAGAAAAGAGATGGTTCTTTAGTTGAAAAGAATCATCTCCATTTTTTTTATTAAAACATTGATTATATAAAATTATTATTATATAATTTTTCCAGAAAACATATGATAAGTGGAGTAGGATATGGAATTAGATGATGAGAAAAAAATAAAAAAATATGTTCAAAACGCCTTAAAAAGCGGGATTAATAAGGATGATGTAAACAATGCAGTTTCGGTTTTGAACAAAAACAAAGAAGAAGAAGTACTGATACATTAAAGCTATAAAACGAAAGATAAAAATTGGAGGATTATATAATGATGGATAAAAAGTATGCTAGAGCATATACAGAAGTACTTGAAATTTTAAAGCACATACCCAAGGAAGAGTATGATATGATACCAAAAACTGAAATACAATTTTATGAGAACAATTGCGATAAAAACTACAAGTACGAGTTTGATGAGAATATAGATATTAAAGATCAACAAATATCTAAAGAAGCAAATGCTGTAATTGTATCTATATATATGAATTATTTTGCAAACGAAAAACAAAAAGGCATCATAAATGAAATATTAAATCAAAACTCAATAAAGGCAGAGCAAGAAAAATTAAACAAGTATAATCCAGATGCAATTTTTAAAGAGGAAACATCACAAAATTTACCAGTTGAAATAAATGAAGAAAAAGAAAACTTTTTCAAAAGAATTTTCAACAAATTAAAGAGCATATTCGCTAAATAAAATAAGTATATAACCATGTCCCATACGAAATGTTTGGGACATAATTTGTAGTGCAGTATATTAAGGAGGAAATATGGAAGGTTTTATAGAATCTGTTACAAAAGTATTAGGAAATTCATGGGTTCAATCTGCAATAGTGGTAATAATTGCGGCTATAATTTACAGAATAATTGCAGTAATAACAATACGTGGAGAAAAAAGAGAAAAGCTTAAAAAGGTTAAAGGAAAAACGTACCTTAGATTAATACGTAACATAACTAAATATGTTATTTCGGTTTTTGCTGTGTTAACAATATTGCAAATACATGGCGTTAATGTAGAATCAACGGTGGCAGGACTTGGTATTTTAGGAATAATAGTTGGTTTCATAGTTCAAGATGCATTTAAGGATATAATACGTGGAATAGATATTCTTTCTGATGATTACTTTTCGGTTGGAGATGTTGTAAAGTATAAAGATATTGAAGGAAAAGTAATTATGCTAGGCTTGAAGTCAACAAAAATTGAAGATATCAGAACACAGAATATTATTTCAATAGCAAACAGAAATATAGAGCAAATAGAAGTTTTATCTGAGTTTATGTACATAAATATTCCAATGCCATATGAGGTTAAGGTAGAAGCTGCTGAAAAAGTTATAGGTGACATCGGAAATCAAATTAAAGATGATAAAAGGGTTCTAGATTATAACTATAAGGGTGTAAACAACATGGGTGATTCAAGTATTGATTATTTAATTAGTATTCAATGTAATCCAAAAGAAAGATTACAATTAAGAAGAGATATACTTCGCATAATACTTGTAACATTAGAGAAAAATAAAATTTCTGTGCCATATAAACAAATTGATATACACAATAAATAAGAATATGTAGAAAAATGAAATATTATGTAAAACGATTTTTATTGAATTATTTTCAAAGCTGCATTATCATATATGTATGATTTTATAAAGAAATATTGCATTAATAATTTTAGTTTGCAATATTTCATACGGTTATAATCGTCTAAAATCTTTATTTCTTATTTTATTTTATTTCTTTTTTTGTTGCATATTGCCAAATAAAGCATATGTATTATTAAATAAAGTAATAAATGTAGATTAAATGTTGTAATAAATAAAGCAATTGCAAAAGACGAAGAATTTAAAAACAAAAGATGATAAAGCATAGAGGCGCAACTTCAGTTTTAATGGTAGTTACACCAATATGTACAGTATAACAATATAATTAATAAAAAAGGTTCAATAATTTATTGAACCTTTTTTCTATAAAATGTATAATTAAAAAAATGAAAAATTTTTAATTTTTCCCAACAAAAGTCAAAAATATTTCATCTAAATAATGAAGCACCTAAGAAACAGTTATTTAAAAGGAGGTAATTTATGAAAAAAATTAAAGTAGCTATAGTAGTACTTATAATTATAGCTATAACAGGTTTGTTCGTCTTAGTTGGCGTGAACGGTAAGGATGTTAAAAGAATTAAATCGGAAAAACAATTATTGCAAATATCAAAAAGTGGATATTTAGATTCTGAATTTTCAGAAAGCTTAAAAGAGCTATTAACACATAGAGCAGAAGCTCTATATGATCCATTTTATTATAGCGAAATGTTAGATATATTTGATGTATTTGATAATAGCTATAAAAAGAATACAAGAATTTATGATGTAGACTATAATTCAGGTGATGTAGATATTACAACAACTGATGTGGAGTATCGTGTAAAAGATGGAAGTTCAAATTCTCCAGAAACTATACTATATAATCTTACAGATTCTGGAAATACTATAGGAACGTCGACGAAAACTTCTCAAAAAGATTATTCAAAAACAAACATACAAGTTGAAAATGTTGATGAAGCCGACATAAATAAAACCGATGGTGATTATATTTACTCAATATCTGGATATCAAGTAGTAATAACTGATGTAAAAAATCCAAACGAGATTAAGGTAGCTTCAAGAATTAATCAAAGTACAAGTATTGTTCCAGAAGATATAATCTTATATAATAATAAAATGGTTGTTATTTATGAAAGGGTGCCTAGCAGTTATTATAAAAATACTGTTGTAAAAACATACGATATAAGTTCAAGAGAAAATCCAAAAGAAATTAAGAGCTTCGAACTAAATCAAGGCTACTATACATCAAGATGTATTGGAAATAAGTTATTTGTTATTGCATCAGGAAAATTAAGAGAAGACAGTGATTCAAACGAGGAAGCTGTAGACAGATCATACAATGAGGATGGATTAAAGAAAGAAATACCTTTAAAAGAGATTCAATATTTACCACATAATTTATCATCAATACTAACAGTAGTTACAACAGAAGATTTGGATAACGTAAATGAAGATATAAAAGTTTCACCATTTTTAATGAATGTTGAAAGTGCTTATGTGTCAGAAAATTCAATTTATTTATTAAGTGAAACAAATAATTACGAAAAGGCTGAAAAGAAAGAGTTATTAAAGAAATTGTTCAGTTTTGGAGGAACTTATGCTTTCAGAAATGCGTACCAAAATGGTTCAACAAATGCATCAAGCAGATATACGGAAATATATAAATTTAGTATTGGCAAAGATGGTAAAGTAAAATATGAAGCTAAGAATAAAGTTGATGGACAGGCAATAAATCAATATTCTATGGACGAAAGAAACGGACACTTTAGAATAGCAACATACGATATGAGTAAAGGTGCTAAAATAACAATATATGATGAAAATTTAAAAGAAATTGGTAAATCAGATAGAGTTGGAAAAAATGAAAAAATGTACTCAACAAGATTTATGGGAGATAAAGTATACTTAGTAACATACAAAACAATCGATCCGCTATTTGTTATAGATTTAAGCGATGAAACAAAGCCAAGAATTTTAGGAGAGCTTAGCATTCCAGGATATAGCACATACTTACATCCATATGATGAAAATCATATAATAGGAATTGGAATGGAAACAGAGGAAACAACTAGAAAAGACAGTAATGGTAGAGTAATATCAACAACAGCTAGGGTTAAAGGAATGAAAATGGCATTATTTGATATTTCAGATGTACGAAATCCAAAGCAAATATCTCAAACAGTAATTGGCGATAGTAGAACAACTTCTGCAATATTAACAAATCCAAAAGCGTTGTTATTTTCTAAAGAAAAAGAGCTAATTGCTATACCTGTAAACAATTATACAGAAGATTTTAGTATAGATAATTCAGATACATACGAAGATATGGTTAAAAAATACAAATCAAGGAGCACTTCATATATTTCAGAAGGATACATTGTATACAAAATTAATGTTCAAGATGGATTTGTAAAGAAAGGAACTATAACACATGATTATACTCAAACCAAAAAATACGGTTCAAGCAGTGCAAAATCAAAATTATTAAGAGGTTTGTATATTGAAAATAATTTATATACTGTTTCTGAAAATCAAATAAAAGTAAACAAGTTAGACAATTTAGAGAGTGTATCAGAGTTAAAATTAAAATAAAAGAAATATAATAGAAAATTGGAGGTTTTATATGGAAAAGAAGAAGACAAGTTTATGTGTAGCTTCATTTGTATTAGGAATAATATCAATTATACTTAGTGGATATTGGTATGTTGTTATACCAGCAGGTATACTTGCATTAGTTTTAGGTGCAAAGGGAAATGCAAAAACTGGAAGTAAGTTAGCAAAAGCTGGAATAATAATGGGAATAGTTGGATTAGCACTTTTCTTACTATATTACGGAGCCGCAATATTAATTATTTTATCATACTAGTAAAACAATATAAATTTTATGAAAAAAAGTAATAACACTATAACAAAATGTAAGAAAGGGTCACTTGTTAAAAGTGGCTCTTTTTTGATATAATTGCTATAATGTGAGTATTATGGGAAAGGTGAATTAAAATGAAGAAAATTCTTATTGCAACAACAAATAAAGATAAATATCAAGTAGTAACATATTTACTAGACAAAGCAGGATTAAGTAAAAATAAGTACTTGTATTATTCATTAGATGATATAAACTATGATGGACCAGATAAAAAAGAGCAAGGTAGTATAAATGACAGAGCAAAAGAAAAAGCTCTAGTTGTAAAACAATATTTGCCATACAATGATTTTGAATACATTGTAGGTATTGATGATGGAATATTTATTAAAGGTGCTCTACAAGAAAATATAAAAGATTATGTTGGAAAAATCTTATATGAAGATTATTTGGCTGATGGAGAAGACTATGCATTTTATCGAGGATATTGTATAATTGCAAAAGATGGAACAATGTACGAAACAAGAACAAAAACTCCTTACATATATAAAAGCAAGGAAGATGCAGAGTATAAAGAATACTCTTACCCATTAAGTCAAGTTTCGGTTCCAGTTGGTAATGACGTGGCGGTTAGCGAATTGAGTACTGAAGAAGGTAATGAGTATGCTTGGAATAATTCCAAAGATCAATTACTTGAATTAATGGAAAAAATAAAGGAGAAATAAAATGGAAAAAAGAGATTTATATGATAGAGATAGAAATCTTACAGGAAAAACTATATACAAAGGAGAGGAAGTACCAGAAGGAAGTTATATAGTTGTTGTTTTAGTTTTTATACAAAATTCAGAAGGAAAATTTCTAATTCAAAAAAGAAGTGCTTTAAAGGATGGTAAGTATGCAACTACAGGTGGACATCCAAAAAGCGGAGAAAGTAGCATTGAAGGTATAATAACTGAAGTAAAAGAAGAAATAGGCTTAGATATTAAACCAGAAGATTTAACATGGTATTATGGTGGTAAATCTGATGCTGATAAAGTTTTTTGGGATGATTATTATACTAAAATTGATATTGAAAATATAGATAAATTACAACTTCAAAAGGAAGAAGTTGAATCTGTTTATTGGTTTTCTGCAGATGAAATAAAAGATTCAATGAAGAATGATACATTTCTTAAGAATCATTATGAAGAGTTTGAAGCATTGGAAAAATGGCTTGAAAAGAAAAAATAGTTAAGTGCTGTTGACAACATTTTATTTTATATATATAATTGCGTTTAAAAAGGAGGTTAACAATGAAAGTATTATTTAAAAATGCCAATGTTTTCACAAACGGAAAATTTGAAAAAACTAATGTAGAAGTTACAGATAACAAAATTTCAAATATTTCACAAAACATTGAATCATTAGATTTCGATGTTGTTTACGATTTACAAAATAAGTGTTTATTACCAGGTTTAGTAGATGTGCATACACATTTAAGGGAACCTGGTTTTATTTATAAGGAGACCATAGCAACTGGTAGCATGGCCGGTGCAAAAGGTGGATACACAAGTATATGTGCAATGCCAAACTTAAATCCTGTTCCAGATTGTATGGAGAATTTAAAGCTTGAGTTAGATATTATTAAAAAAGATGCAAAAATTAATGTTTATCCATATGCATCAATAACTAAAGGGGAAAAAGGTGAAGAGCTAGCTGACTTTGAGGCAATGAAAAATGATGCAATTGCTTTTTCAGACGATGGACATGGTGTTCAAAGTGAAGAAATGATGGAAGAGGCAATGAGATTAGCAGCAAAATTAAATAAAATGATTGTGGCACACTGTGAGGATAACTCTCTTTTAAATGGTGGATACATTCACGATGGAGAATATGCTAAGTTACATGGACATAAAGGCATATGCTCTGAAAGTGAGTGGGGACCAATTAAAAGAGATATTGAGCTTTCTCGAAAAACAGGGTGCCATTATCATGTTTGTCACGTATCATCAAAAGAAAGCGTACAAGCTATAAGAGAGGCAAAAGCATCGGGTGTACCAATTACGTGCGAAACAGGGCCACATTATTTAACAAAAAATGATATGATGCTTAAAGAAGAAGGTAGATTTAAAATGAATCCACCAATTCGTTCAGAAGAAGATAGGCTTGCACTAATTGAAGGAATAAAGGATGGAACAATAGATTTAATAATAACAGACCATGCGCCACATTCTGCAGAAGAAAAGTCTAAAGGATTAGCAGGCAGTAGTATGGGTGTTGTTGGACTAGAAGTATGTTTCCCAGTTCTTTATACAAATCTTGTAAAACCAGGTGTTATATCATTTGAAAAACTAATGGAATTAATGAATTCAAATGCAAGAAAAATATTTGGAATTGGAACTGAAATAGCGGTAGGACAAACAGCAGACCTAACCGTATACGATTTAAATGCAGAGTACAACATAGATCCATCAACATTTGCTTCAATGGGAAGAGCAACACCTTTTGAAGGAGAGCATGTATTTGGAAAATGCTTGATGACAATGTGTGGTGGTAATGTAGTATTTAGTGAACTATAAATTTTAGGAGGGATATCGTGAATAAAAGAGGAATTTACAAAATAGTTGAGAACGTAAATATTGCTAAAGACGTATATAAAATGGTTCTTGAAGGCGACACAAAATTCATAACAGCAGCTGGACAATTTATAAATATTCAAATAGAAGGATTTTATTTAAGAAGACCAATTTCTGTTTGCGATTATGATGAAAAAACAATTACAATTATTTACAAAATATTTGGAAATGGAACAGATAAGCTTTCGACAATGAAAGAAGGAGAAACCTTAGACATACTAACAGGTTTAGGAAATGGATTTAACACAAATTGTGATGGAGAAAAACCATTGCTTATTGGTGGTGGAGTAGGTGTTCCGCCAATGTATAGATTATGCAAAGAATTAATAAAGAATGGCAAGAAACCAATTGTAGTATTTGGTTTTGCTTCTAAAGAAGATATTTTTTATGAAGAAGAATTTAAAAAGTTAGGCGTAGACGTTTATGTTGCGACTGTTGATGGATCATATGGAACAAAGGGATTTGTAACAGACGTAATTAATGGATTAAACGATTATACATATTACTATGCTTGTGGTCCTATGGGAATGCTTAAAGCAATTTATGCTGGCATAGGTGTAGATGGACAGTTAAGTTTAGAAGAGCGTATGGGATGCGGATTTGGAGCATGTATGGGATGCTCTATACAAACAAAAAATGGAACCAAAAGAGTATGCAAAGAAGGTCCTGTATTTAAAAAGGAGGAATTACTATGGGAGAAATAAAAGATATAACAACAAGCCTAAGTGGAATAAAACTTGATAATCCGGTAATTCCAGCAAGTGGAACTTTTGGATTTGGATACGAGTTTGCAGATTATTACGATATAAATATATTAGGGTCTATATCATTAAAAGGAACTACAAAAGAGCCACGATATGGAAATAATTTACCACGTATAGCAGAATGTACAAGCGGACTTATAAATTCAATTGGACTTCAAAATCCTGGAGTTGAAAAAGTAATTTCAGAAGAAATACCAAAGGTAAAAATGTTTTATAAAAAGCCTTTAATAGCTAATATCAGCGGATTTTCAGTAGATGATTACAAATACAGTTGTGAAAAAATAGATAAGGTAGATGAAGTAGGAATTATTGAACTAAATATAAGCTGTCCAAATGCACACAATGGAGGTATGGCTTTTGGTACAGATCCAAAGGTTGCAGCAGAAGTAACAAGAGCTGTAAAGTCTGTAACAACAAAACCAGTATATGTAAAGCTTACACCAAATGTTACAAATGTTGTAGAAATAGCTAAGGCAGTTGAAGAAGCTGGGGCAGATGGAATTGCACTTATAAATACTTTATTAGGAATGAGAATAAACTTAAAAACTCAAAAGCCAATTATAGCTAATAAAATGGGTGGATTCTCAGGTCCTGCAATATTTCCAGTAGCTTTAAGAATGGTATATCAGGTATATGAAGCATTTAACATTCCAATTATAGGAATGGGTGGAGTTGAACAAGCAGAGGATGTAATTGGAATGATGCTTGCAGGTGCATCTGCAGTAGAAGTTGGAGCTGCAAATTTAGTTAATCCATATGCGTGCAAAGATATAATAGAAGATTTACCAAGAGCTATGGAAAAATACGGAATAGAAAGTTTAAAAGACATTATAGGAAAAGCTCATACTTAAATTTTTGAGACGGAGCAAAAAAATAAATAAAAGGAAGGAGTTTAAAATGGGAAAAGCAGTTATTATAGCTTGCGATTTTAAAAGCAAACAAGACACACTTGATTTCTTAGACAAGTTTGGCGATGAAAAATTATTTACAAAGGTTGGAATGGAACTTTTTTATGCAGAGGGTCCAGACATTGTAAGAGAAATTAAAAAGAGAGGACACAAAATCTTTTTAGATTTAAAATTACATGATATTCCAAACACAGTAGAAAAGGCAATGAAGTCATTATCAAGACTTGATGTTGATATGACAAACGTTCATGTAGCTGGAACTAAAGAAATGATGGAGGCAGGCTTAAGAGGATTAACTAAAGAAGATGGCACTAGACCAATTTTAATAGGTGTTACGCAGCTTACATCAACAAGTGAGGAAAGAATGCAAAATGAGTTATTAATAAACGCACCTATAGAGGATGTAGTAATAAAATACGCACAAAATGCTAAAGAAGCTGGTTTAAATGGAGTTGTTTGTTCTCCATTGGAAGTTGAGGCAGTTAAAGCAAAGTGTGGAAAGGATTTTATTACTGTAACTCCAGGAATAAGATTTGCAGCTAAAGATGCTGGAGATCAAGTTAGAATAACAACACCAGCAAAAGCTAAAGAGCTTGGATCGGACTACATAGTAGTTGGAAGACCAATTACACAAGCAGAAGATCCAGTTGCTGCATATAAAAAATGTGTAGAAGATTTTGTAGATTAATATAATTAAAGGAAAGAGGTATTTATTATGGAAAATTTAGAAACAAAAATAGCAAAGGATTTATTATCAATAGAGGCAATATTTTTAAAGCCAGATGATCCATTTACATGGGCAAGTGGTATTAAGAGCCCAATATATTGTGATAACAGATTAACTTTAACAGCACCAATTGTAAGAGATGATGTAGAAGCAGGTTTAGCTAATATTATTCAAGAGCATTATGCAGGTGCAGAAGTAATAATGGGAACAAGTACAGCAGGTATTGCACATGCCGCAATAACAGCAGATATATTAGGTTTACCAATGGGATATGTAAGAGGAAGCAGCAAAGATCATGGAAGAAAAAATCAAATAGAAGGAAGATTAATTCCAGGTCAAAAAGTTGTTGTTATTGAAGATTTAATTTCAACAGGTGGCAGTGTTATTGATGTTGTAAATGTGTTAAGAGAAGCAGGTGCTAATGTTTTAGGAATAGCAAGTATATTCACATATAACATGCAAAAGAGCAAGGATGCTTTAGCAGAAGCAAATGTAAAAAATGTTAGTTTATCAAACTTTGATGTTATGATAGATGTTGCAGCAGAAAATGGATATATTAAAGCAGAAGATAAAGAAAGATTAATTAAATTTAGAAATGATCCAAGCGACGAAAGCTGGATAAAATAATAAAATAAGACCGAGGGGCATAAAATTCGAATTACAATTCAACATAGTTTATGCTCCAGAGTCTATTTTTTTGGAATATTTACGTAAGTTTAGTTTAAAATTTTTACATAAGTAATAAATGTGAAATACGAAAGGAAAAATAAAATGAAGTATTTAAATGGAATTGAAGATTTTTCAAAAGAAGAAATTGATGAATTAATTGAAGTTTCTAAAGACATTAGTAATAATATGGAAAAATATAGTAAAAAGTGTGAAGGAAAGATTTTGGCCACATTATTTTTTGAACCAAGTACACGAACAAGGCTTAGTTTCGAATCAGCTATGTGTAGCTTAGGCGGAAAAGTAATTGGGTTTTCTTCTGCACAAAATAGTTCAACAGCAAAAGGAGAATCTCTTGCAGATACAATTCAAGTTGTTAGTAGATATTCTGATATAATTACAATGAGACATCCAAACGATGGTGCTGCATATGTGGCAATACAGAATTCAAAAGTTCCAATAATTAATGCAGGGGATGGAGGACATAATCATCCTACTCAAACTTTACTCGATTTATTAACAATAAATAAAGAAAAAGGAAGACTTGATAATTTAACAATTGGATTATGTGGTGATTTAAAATATGGAAGAACAGTACACTCTTTAGTTGTTGCTTTTTCAAGGTACAAAAAAATTAAGTTTGTTCTAATATCGCCAAAAGAATTAAGAATGCCAGAATATATTAAAAAGGATGTTATGAAAAAAAATAACATGGAATACATCGAGACGGATAATTTAGAAAATAGTATAGCAGACTTAGATATTTTGTATATGACAAGAATTCAACAAGAGCGTTTCGAAAATAAAGACGAATTCGAAAGATTAAAGGATGTATACGTTTTAAATAAGGATAAATTAAAAAATGCTAAACAAGATTTATCAATATTACATCCATTACCACGTGTAAATGAGATAGATGTTGATGTAGATGATGATCCAAGAGCATGTTACTTTGAACAAGCAGAAAATGGAAGATATATGAGAATGGCTATAATACTAAAACTTCTTAGTGAACTAAAAAAAGAAGATAAAAATAACAATACAGAAAATGCAATTGAAATAAACAATAAATGTTCAAACCATAGATGTGTTGTTAATACTCAAAGAGGAATTAAGAGCTTAGCTACAGTTGTTGATAAAAAGTATAAGTGTGTATATTGCGAAAATGAAATAAAATAAAAAGAAAACCGCCTGGTGCAGATGCACTAGGCGGTAAGTCGTAGTTTACATCATTACCAAAAATAATGTTGTAAACACTAAGAGAAGACTCATACCAGCAAAGATGATGCAAATAATATTGCATGTTTCTTCATGGAGTCTAGTCTTTCTCTTCCAATGATCCAGATTTATCAATTGCGAAAATAACGCAAAAACAGTAATTATCTGAATTACGAGAAGAGCTGCAACTACAACTTTGAGGTGGTGATGAACACTCCTCCCAAACTTGTAGAACGCCCACAGGTTGAAGAGACCAAGCATAATATCTTGCGCGGAAAGCTTTAACAGCTTTTTTGTCCGCTTGGACAAGGGCTTGGATTTGGATTTTGTCTTTCTATCCGACATTTTGTTTCTCCTTCTGCAGTCGTTGGAAATCAATAACTTTACCCGACCTAAGTAAAGCTAAGGCAGAGCATAAAAGCTCTGTACGGGGAAAGAGAAATACTCCTTCCTTAAATGGATACAAAAGTAATCCACACTAATATTATAACATTTTTATTATATTTATGCAATTTTATCCATTTGTATAGCCATATTTCAGTAACAAAAAAATCAGAATATTTAACATATCCTGATAGTGTTTGTTTACTAAAATATATAGTTTCTAAACATACATAGAAAATTTAATTAAACAATGTTCCTGCTGCACCAAATACTCCTGCAGAGGCAAGTCCCATTATAATACCTGCCATAACAACACCAGCCATAACAGCTGCACTACTTTTCTTAAAATCCATATCTAAAAAGCTTGCAGCTAAAGTTCCTGTCCATGCACCTGTACCAGGTAGTGGGATTCCAACAAATAAAAATAGAGCGAAGTATAAACCACGACCAGCTTTTTCTTGTAATTTTTTTCCACCTTTTTCACCTTTTTTTAGGCACCAAGTAAAAAATTTACCAATAAACTTTTTATCAGATCCCCATATTAAAACTTTTCTTGCAAAAAAGAAAATAAATGGAACAGGTAGCATATTACCAATAATACAAGTTGCGTAAAGTGGCAATAATGGAAGCGGATCTCCCATAGCAGGACTTAGTCCAAATGGTACAGCACCTCTCAATTCTACAAGAGGAACCATTGATATTAAAAATACTACTAATAATTTCTTAAACATTTTTTTCTCCTTTTAATAATTTATCGAATCGAAAATAATTTTACTATAAGTTTTTTTAAAAGTCTACTAGAATTTTATATACCTTTTTTATTTGCAGTAGTTTATAAAAATGTATAAAAAATCCCCGCAGTATAACTTGCGAGGATGATGCTGTTTTAGTCGTCTGGCAAATCCGGACATAACTCATCAACAATTTTTGAAAGTCTAATAGACTCCTCAGGTGTGAGCGCCTTTCTGCTGATACCTTGCTCAATTAAATGCTTTAGTTTGTACCGAAAAGCAATTCGAGCATTTTTGTCAGTATCGGGTGGATTTAGCGTTCCTTGAACAGGCACTTTTGTGGTCGACATAGAAAATTACCTCCTTTAGTCGAATTTGTATAGAATTACGAGAGTAATTGCCATTCATTATAACAGAGAAATGTTAAAAAAACAACTTAAAACAATGATTTTGTTGATTAGTATATGTAACGTATTGTAAGTTATAAAGCCTGTTTTTAGCAACCACCACATTTTACATAAACAGTATATTAATTATACCAAAGCTATGTGTATAGCCGATTTGATTGACTTATACGGTAAAATATGATATTATGTCAATGTCTCGAATAACTTATGATTTCCATGCGATACACCTTTAGAGAAATCAGCAAGTTAAATAACTATGGAGAGGATGATTATTCATGAAACGAGACACTGAACGGAATGCAGATATTAATTCTGCAATCAAAACGGGGGATGCTGGAAAGGTTAACTCTGCTAGCAATCCTAAGGCAGTAGACAAAGACTTCGAGAAGTGGGTGAAAGATCAAGCTGTAGAAATTACAACCAAGCTTGCCGATACTACTTCCGAGGCTGATGTTGCATCTGCTAGAGCAAGTCTTTTTAATCTTCGAAAAGAGGTTGAAAAGGCAGGACAGAGCGGAAAAGACGTAACAGAAATGCAAGAACTCTTAACTGAGCTGGACGGTTTCCTGAATGATGTCCAAAATTTCATTTGTGACATGAAGTGTTTAAATGAGGAAATCGAAGAGTACAACAAGAGCAAGGCAAAAGATGCTGATAACAGCAATGAAAAAAAATCTCATGAGGATGATGACGAAGAAGACATCGCAAAAATTATTGATCCAAGAGATATGGCCATTTGTAACTTAGATGGTGCATTTTTCGATGCATCAGAAACTTTTGGACAGTTCTTTGGCGAATTTGGATTGGCATCAATAAGCGTTCTCGTTGAAATTTCCTGGATGGTTTATTTAATAAACTTTCTTCCTAGCGGAAAGATGGACGAGATTCGCGAAACTATGAATGCAGATGATGTTGATAACCTTATGAAAGTTGCTCAAAGGTTTGACAATGAGGACTTCATGAGAATAATGAGCATCATGTACGACACAGAAGCAGACTATTACGAAGCAATTGAAAGGTTTATTGGTGAAAACCTTGGTGGACTTTTCATGGACAATTTAACTAAGTACGTTCACATTGGTGACTATAGTCGAAATGTCCTAAGAGAGCTAACGTATGCATGTGCCATGAATGATGCTCTAGCACACGGTTATTTTCCAGTTCTAAAAGCAGTTTGCAGCAGTATTTCCAAAATCGCGCACAAGTATGTTGGAAAGCCTATCAAGAAGAGCAAGATGAATCCAGATGAAGCGTATCCTACCTTAGGTAAGGAGATTAGCGAGTATGCTCATAAGCTGGAGTATCAATTTTCCATTCTGGATAATATTCCAATTTACGGCAATCTGAGAAATGATTCAGGTTCGTATGAGGCTTATTCGTCTTTGTTCCCAGATATTTACGATTGGCAGAGCAATGAAAAAGCTTTTCTTGAGGATTTTTTGGCTTTGAGCTACGATGAAAATTCAGAAAAGGCTAATCCCTACAATGCTACAGCAGACATTATGCGTGTTGTTCATCGCATTAATGAAATCTTGAAAAAGTTTGCAAAAGATATGTATTCGTATATTTCTGACGAAGAATTGTTTTCTAACGAGGAGATTTCGAATAATGAAGTAAGATCCGAAATGCTGGCGTACTTGAAAGAGAGCGCTGATTCGTTCGAATTCGGAAACTACATTTGCAGAGGTATTTCTAAGATTAATAATGCTTCCAAGATGAATAAAGGAGGGATTTCTAATACTGTTATGAAAAACATAGGAATGTCTTTCGGCTATTCTATGCTTGGAATAAAGTTTATGATGGAGTTCTTTAAGATGATTCTTCATGATGCAAAGTAAAATTCAGTGTAACGTGAAAAAGCTGGTTTCTTTTTGAAGCCAGCTTTTTTGTTTTAAGTTATAGCGTCATTCTTTTTATTTATATCGATTTTTCTTAAATTCTATTGACTTTTGGTTGTTTTTATATTAGAATTCAAATCACGAATTTAGAGGGATACCTGTAACCATTCCGAACACAGTAGTCAAACTCTACTTTTTCAGTATTTATATGATTTATGTATCATTGTTAAGTATTGCAAAACTAGATTGGCACACTATATAAGTTCTAAATACAATCATATAAATACCAAGTATTATTTTAAATACTTGGTATTTTTGTGCTGAGTGGGCTTTGTAATAACGCTAACGGAGGTTGGTGAAATTAATAATAAGGAGGGGATTAAAAAAATCGTATAGTCTAATTTAACTGCAAACACATTAAATATTGGGAGGTTAGAAAAATGTACGAGAACATCGTTACAGCAGAGCTATTGGAATACATACAAAATAAAGTATTTCCAGTTTACAATTTAAATGGAAAGGCACACGATATTAATCACATAAGAACAGTTTTAGAAAGAGCTTTTGAAATTTCAGGGCCATACAAAAGCAATTTAAATTTCGACATGTTATATACAGCTGTTGCATACCACGATATAGGGGACCACATCGATAGAGAAAATCATGAAAAAGTTTCAGCAAAATGGATGATTGAAGATGAAAAATTAAAACAATTCTTTAACGATGAACAGAGAGAAGAAATAAGGCAGGCAATTGAAGACCACAGATCATCAAAAGGGGGCGTACCACGAAATCTTTACGGAAAGATATTAGCATCTGCAGATAAAAATGTTGATGTTGATGTATTTATGAAAAGATCATACGAGTACGGATTAGAACACTACAAAGAATTAAATCAGGAGCAGCAAATTCAAAGAGTTTATGAGCATGCAATAAACAAATTTGGTAAAGGCGGTTATGCTGTAGACAAGTACTATGTTGAAGATAAAAAATATTTTGAGTATTTAAACGAATTGCAAAGATTAATTGATAATAAGGATGAATTTTTTGATAGATGCAAAAGAGCGATAGAACTTTAAAAGTATAAAATATATACAAAAAATTTCGTTTCTTACTGGTCGTATGTAAAAGTACTAGGAGGTAAATAGGTGGACGAAGAAATATTTTTAGAAGAAAAGCAAAAGCTAAAAGAAATTCTTAAAAAAATTAAAGAAGAGGAAACTACAATTGAGGAATCATTAAGTAATTCAAACATGAATTACGATATGGAAAATATTGCAAAAGCAAATGTGCTAATGGCTCAAGTAAAGAAACTAGAGGATATAAAGAAGATAAAAGATAAGCCCTACTTTGCAAGGATGGATTTTAAAGAAAATTTTAAGCAGCTTGAAAAATTTTATATTGGAAAGATTTCATTGCTGGACAATAAAACTGCATATCCAATAATAGTTGACTGGAGAGCGCCAATAGCGAATTTATACTATGAAGGAAAAATTGGCCCAGCAGAATATGAGTGTTTAGGCGAAAAAATAAAGGGTGAAATATTTCTAAAAAGACAATATATTATAGAAAACCAGAAGCTTAAGAAGTATGTAAATATAAATGTTACAGGTAATGATGAGTTGCTTCAAAATGCTTTGGAAGAAAAAGCAGATGATAGACTTAAAAATATTGTTGCTACAATTCAAGATGAGCAAAATAAAATAATTAGAGCAGACATTAATAGTCCGTTAATTGTTCAAGGTGTGGCTGGAAGCGGAAAAACAACTATTGCACTTCACAGAATTGCATACTTAATTTACAACTATGAAAAAGAATTTAAACCAAACGAGTTTATGATTATTGCACCTACAAAGTTCTTTTTAAATTACATTTCAAACATTCTTCCAGATTTAGGTGTTGACGATGTTAAGCAATGTACATTTGAAGATTTTGCTTATGATGTAATTGGTAAAAAATTAAAAATATCCGATAACAACGAAAAGCTTGTAATTATAGTAAACAAAGAATTTAACGATATAAACGGACGGAAATATTGATGTAATGATACAAGAATCAAAATTCAAGGCATCAATAAACTTTAAGAAAATAATAGATAATTATTTAAAAAATGTTGAAGATAATTATATTCCTAAAAAGGATTTCTGCTTTGATGGTAAGATAATTATGAAATACGACGAGATAAATCATTTATTCAAGCACACTTATAAAATGTACAATTTTAATTCAAGAATAAATGAAATTGAAAAAAATATGGTATCTGCGTTAAATAGAGCAGCGGTTGGAATAATTGATGAACTTAAAGAAAAGAGAAGTACCAAGATAAGAAATTTTGTTGGCGAAGAAAGAGCAAGGGTTTACGATGAGTTTGACAAGACTATACAGTTACTAGAAAAAGGTCAAAAGAAAATAATAAAAGAATATTTGAGCGAAATATCTAAAAATGACTGCGTTAAGTATTATGAAGATTTCATAAAATATTATATGGATGATTCAAGTGATGTGTTTAAATATCTAAAAAAGAATACACTTAAGAATTTGCAAAACAATGAGGTTTCGTTTGAAGATTTGGCTCCAATTATGTACATCCAAACTAAAATATATGGTGTAAAGGATAAATGCAAAATTAAGCATGTTGTAATTGACGAAGCACAAGATTATGGAGAGTTCCAATTTGATGTTTTAAAAACGATTCTGGGCAGTAATTCGATGACAATTTTAGGTGACATTGCACAGGGGGTTCACTACTACCGTGGAATAGAAAACTGGAAAAGATTTATTGATGTTGAGTTTGCTGATGTAAAAACTAGATATACAACGCTAAGTAAAACATACAGAACAACAAAAGAAATAATGGATGTAGCAAATGGTGTTATAGACCATCTGCCAGAATTTGAAAAAGAATTTATAGTAAGAGGAGAGCCAGTAATTGATAGAAAAAATTCAATAACTATAAATGAATTTAAGGATGATGATTTATTGATTGATACTATAAGCAAAAAAATAGATGAGCATTTAAGCGAAGGGTATAAGTCTATAGCTATAATTGCAAAAGACATGAATGAGTGCGAGTTGATTGAAAAGAGATTATCAAAAGTTAGACAGGATGTAAAACTAATAAGAGGTAAAGATTCAGAGTATAACGCTGGAATTTCTATAGTTCCTTCGTACTTGGCAAAGGGACTTGAGTTCGACTGTGTAATTATTTCTAATGCAAGCGATACAAAATATACGAATAGCAGTTTAGATATAAAATTACTATATGTAACTATAACAAGAGCCATGAGTAAGCTAGACATATTTTATACCGGAAACCTAACTTCAATTTTGGGGACGGAGCAAAAAATTAAATAAAAATATAAATATATCTAGATAATAATAAGCGGTTTAATATATACTAGATATAAGAAAGAAGGAAATAATGGAAGATTTAACATTTGATTTAGAAGGCGGAAGATTTAATTGTAGAGCCGCAGGAATCATTATTCATGGCGGAAAAGTTTTATTTCATAAGAATCCAGCCGATGTTTATTATGCTTTAATAGGAGGCAGAGTTAAAATTCGCGAAAGTTCCGATAAAACAGTAAAAAGAGAAATTAAAGAGGAACTTGGTAAGGAAGTTGAAATAAAGGAATATATGGCTTCTGTGGAAAATTTTTTTGAATTAGATAATAAAAAGTTTCATGAAATCTTATTCGTATACAGAGCGGAGTTTAAGAACGATGAAGATAAAAAAATTCTTGAAACATTGCATAATGTTGAAAATACCAAAAAGGACAAAGTAGTTCAATATGAATGGCTATCATTAAATGAACTAGACAAATATGACATTAGACCTTCTGTTATAAAAGAGGTATTAAAAAATGGTAATTATCCATGTCATTTAATTAATAATGGACATTAAAATTAAAACTTTACAGTATTAGGCAAATTAAGAAGATTGTGTTAGAAGGAGCTGTTCCTTTGACTGCAAATAAATTAAAATTTGTATCAAAAGGAACTGTCCATCTTTACACGAAAGAAAGGGAAATCCTATGGATAAAAATATAAAGAAAATAACAATAGTTGGTGGGAGCGGTACTGGCAAAACTACATTGGCTGAAAATATATCAAAAGAAACAGGAATAGAAACATATCATCTTGATGGATTAAACTATTATGCGAATTGGAAACCTAGAGATAAAGATGAGCGCGATAAAATGATAAGAAATATTATAAAAAAAGATGAATGGATTATAGATGGTACATATACATCTACTATTGATGAAAGATTTGCTGCATCAGATATAATTATTTATTTAGATTATACAACAATGGCACAGGTTAGAGGGGTTTTAAAAAGAATAATAAAGCATGGAGGAAAAGAGAAAAAAGAAATTCCACGGATGCAAGGAAGAATTTCACTGGGATTTTTTCTTTTGGGTAATAAGATGGAGAAAGGAAAAACGCCATCTTATTATTGAAGCTCTTCAGAAAGTAAAGCATCAAAAGGTGTATATTTTTAATAATAGAAGAAATCTAAACAATTGGTTTAAAAGAGAGTTTGGAAAAGATATAATTGCAAATTAACCATCACAATATTAAAAAGTAGGAGGATTAGTGTATGGGTCAAATTGAGTATTGGAACAGTGTTGCTGAGGAGAAAAATTTTACAACACCTTTTCAACTAGATGAGTTTTCAAAGTATGTTGAAAAAGAAAGTTTAGTTGTAGATATAGGATGTGGATATGGGCGAACATTAAACGAGCTAAGTAATGCAGGATACAGCAATTTACTTGGTATTGACTATTCTGAAGAAATGGTAAAACGCGGAGAGAAGATGTATCCACAAATTAAATTTAAAGTTGCAAATGCAACTAAAATAGAAATGAATGATAATAGTGTTGATAGCGTAATTTTGCTGGGGGTTCTTACGTGTACTGCTAAAAATGAAGATCAAATAAACCTTATTTCAGAAATAAACAGAATATTAAAACCTGGTGGAATTGTATATATTAACGATTTTTTAGTAAATGATGATGAAAGAAATGTAAGTAGATATAATGAGTTTAAAGATAAGTATGGTGTATATGGAGCTTTTGAGTTACCAGGTGGTGGAGCTTTTAGACATCAAACAGAAGAATGGATTGAGAAACTTTTTGATATTTTTGAGAAGAAAGAGTACAATAAATTAACTTATCAAACTATGAATGGAAATAAATCTAATGGATTCTATTACATAGGAGCAAAAAAGCAATAACAGTATTAAATATGCATATATAGTGTAAAGGAGACAAAAGTATGAATTTACCAGATGAGCTAGATCAAATAATTCAAAATAAAATAGCAAATAACAAATCATTTGAAGCTTTAAGTAGTAATGCAAAAAGTATAAGCGAAAGATATAGAAATAATGCTAATTCTGGAACGAGGCTGTTAACAAAATCTGATGAAGCAATTGCTTATTCGCTTGCCAGAATGCCAGCAACATATGGAGCAGTATATACTGCTCTTTCAAGTGCACTAGAAAATGCTGATTCTAGCATTAATACTGTATTTGATATTGGTGCTGGTACTGGAGCTGGAACATGGGCAGCTTACGAGATGCTTGGTAATAAAAATTTTGTCTGCTACGAAAGAGAAGATGCGATGATAGAAATTGGTGAAAAAATTATGAGTCATCAAAAAGATTTATCAAGCGCTGAATGGAAAAAGTTTGATATTGTAAATGACATATTTAGTAAAAAGTGTGATTTATCAATTGTTTCGTATATGATAAACGAGTTGCCAAAGGAACATGTTCTTGAGGTAATTAGTAAAATTTGGAGCGCAACGAACGAAGTAATGCTAATTGTAGAGCCTGGAACACCTACTGCTTTTGAAAATATAAAAACAATAAGACAATACCTAATAGATAATGGAGGATTTATTGTATCGCCATGCACTCATCAAAATATATGTGAAATAGCTGCTGATGATTGGTGTGCATTTTCTTGTAGGGTGCAAAGAGCTAAATTGCATAAAATGTTAAAAGAAGGAGAAGCTCCGTTTGAAGATGAAAAATTTTCGTATATAGCTTTTTCAAAAAGACCAGTAAAATGTGCTAAGGCAAGAATTTTAAGGCATCCAACAATAAATAAAGGGTATAGTGAATTTAAGGTTTGTACTCCAGATGGAATTAAAAATATTAAGTTATCAAAAAAGGATGGAGAGAAATATAAATTATCAAAGAAAAAATCGGCAGGAGATACTTTAGAGCTGTAAAGCTGTATATTAAATACATAAAAAAGGAAGGTTGAAAATATGGATTTAGATAGATTAAAACATTCATATTCTGTTGCAAAAAAGATGCAAGAAATTGGTAAGAAGATGAATTTATCTGAAAAGGAAATGGAGGCACTTTTTGTTATAGGACTTAATCATGATATTGGATATGAGTTTGTTCCTGATGGAAAAAATCACGCTAAAATTGGCGGCGAAATTCTTAGAGAAAATGGATTTGAGTATTGGAAAGAAGTGTATTACCATGGATCTTTACAAGATGAATATCATTCTAAATTTTTAGATATTCTTAACTGTGCAGATATGCAAATAGATAAGCATGGAGAAGATGTTGGTTTTGAAAAAAGATTAGAGGATATAAAGTCTAGGTATTATGAAAAACAACCTGAAGTATATAGAAAATGCTGCGATATGGTTAAGTATTATTCGGACTTTGAAAAGTCACTAGATAATGACGTAATTAAGTAATAAATGGTAATGCACCATATTGACAAAAACATTTATTTAGAATATAATTAGCACAATATTAAAATTGTTGATTAAGAAGGTATTTGCAGTATAAATTGCAAAAGCGAGTTAGAGTTTGGTGAAAGTCTAATAGCAGTTTTGTAAATATTAGAGCTTATGAGAGATTGTAGGAAATTTAAGTATTACAATCCGTATGTCTACGTTACAGATATTGAGAGGATATTATAAAAAATAATATCAATTAGAGTGGTACCGTGCTTAAGGCATCTCTAGAGCAATCTAGAGGTGCTTTTTTGATTGCTTAAAATATACAATATACTGCTGGAGGCAAGTAATTATAACAAAAAAGGCATACGTTTAAATTATAAAGAGGAGGTATTTTTATGAATCTTATTTCTAAAACAGAGCAAATTCTTAAAGAAGTTTTGCAAAAGAATAATTTTGATGAAGAGAATATAGTTTTAAGTGTTTCAAGCAAGCCAGAACTAGGCCAATTTCAATATAATGGCGCAATGGGACTTGCTAAAAAGGCAGGAACGAATCCAAGAGCTATTGCAGAGCAAATTGTAAATGGTTTAAATGAATATGATATTTTTGAAAACGTAAACATTGCTGGTCCAGGATTTATTAACATTTCGTATAAAACTGAGTTTCTCAAAGAATACTTAACCGAAATTTCAAAAGATATGTCGGAGAATGTAAAAAAATATCCAAGTAAAAAAGTATTTTTCGATTATGGTGGAGCTAATGTTGCAAAAGCGCTTCATGTTGGACATTTAAGAACTGCTAATATTGGTGAAGCATTAAAAAGACTTACTAAATTAGTTGGAAACGAAGTAATGTCTGATGTTCACTTAGGAGATATTGGAAGACAATCTGGAATGGTTATTTTTCAATTAAGAGAGGAGCATCCGGACTGGGTTTTCTTTGATAAAGACTATACAGGAGAATATCCAACAGAAATTGGAATTACAAACGAAGACCTAGAAAGAATATATCCATTAGCTAGTACAAGGGCTAAAGAAGACGAAAACATAATGGAAGAGGTTCGTAGAATAACAGCAGAGCTGGATAAGGGATATGAACCATATGTTAAGTTATGGAATATTATTAGAGAAATATCTGTTGAAAACATTAAAAAAACATACAATAGCTTAAATGCTGTGTTCGATTTATGGGAAGGTGAAGCAGATAGTTATCCTTACATAGACGAAATGCTAGATATTTTAAGAAAAGCAGGATGCTTGGTTGAAAGCGAAGGTGCTTTAGTTTGTAATGTAGAAGAAGAAACAGATAAAGCTGAAATTCCACCTCTAGTTGTAATAAAAACAGATGGAACAACCTTGTATGCTACAAGGGAACTTGCAACCATTTTATCTAGAAAGAAAAGATTTAATCCTGACGAGATGATATATATTGTAGATAATAGACAAGGTATGTACTTTGAACAGGTATTTAGAACTTCGTACAAATCTGGTTTAGTAGATAAGGACTTTAAATTTCAGTTCATAGGAACTGGAACTATGAATGGAAAAGATGGAAAACCATTTAAAACAAGAGATGGTGGAGTAATGAAGTTAGAAACATTACTAAATGAAATAAAAGAAGAAACAGCAAAGTATGTAAAAGATAATGAGGCTATGTCTGCTGAAGAGCAAAAAGATGTATCAGATAAAGTAGCTGTTGCAGCTCTTAAATATGCAGATTTACTTCCAAATGTAGAAAAAGATTATATATTCGATTTAAGCAAATTCTGTAGTTTAGAAGGTAAAACCGGACCATATATTTTATATTCAGCAGTGCGTATGAAATCATTACTTGCAAAGGCAGAGAGCGCAAATTACGAAATTTGTGGAATATATTCTCAAACAGAAAAAGACATTATAACAAAAGTTTTAGAGATGCCAATAAGGGTAGACAAAGCCTACAGAAATAAAACTTTAAGCGAAATAACAGAATATATATACGAAATAGACAGCTTATTTAACAAGTTTTATGCAGAAAACAGAATACTAACAGAAGAAGACGAAGCAAAAAAGAAAACTTGGCTATTCCTAACAAATTTGGTTTATCAAGTAAACAAGCTATTATTAGACATTTTAGCAATAAACATTCCAGATAGAATGTAAACTTCAATTTTGGGGACGGAGCAAAAAATTTAAGTAAACATAAAACAAAAGACATTTTAACTAAATATTAGGAGGAAAAAATGAAAGAAGAGTTTATTAATTTGTTAAGAAGTACAAATAGAGAAGGTATAGAAGATTTAATAAAATTTATAGAAGAAAAAACAGATTTTTTTACCGCACCTGCAAGTACTAAATTTCATGGTGCATTCGAGGGTGGACTACTAGAGCATAGCATGAAAGTATATGAAATTTTAAAATTTAAAGCAGAGCATAATGTAATAGACTTAAAGGTTTCAGAAGACACTTTAATCTTGGTTCCATTACTTCATGATATTTGCAAAGTAAACTTTTATAAAGTTGATTATAGAAATGCAAAGAATGCTTTAGGAGAGTGGGAAAAGGTTCCATATTACACGGTTGATGATCAAATTCCATATGGACATGGAGAAAAATCTGTAATGATGATTACGGAGTACATAAAACTAACTCCTGAAGAAAAATATGCAATTCGTTGGCATATGGGTTATACAGAGCCAAAAGAGCTTTACAATTCAATTGGAGCTGCATACAAAAAATATCCACTTGCATTAATGATGCATGAAGCAGATTTAGAAGCAACATATTTTTATGATATTTAAATTAGTGCGTTATATTTTTCTTGATAATGAGTATATTTTTTGGTATAATAATAGAAGTTCATTATTTTGAACTAAGTAAATCAATCAGGCCACGAAGGTATTATACCAGAAAGGAAGATTATGAAGGATGAAATATTAAGACTATTAAAACGGAAAATTAGGGCACTACTAGCTTCTAAAGGGGGAAGTTGTAACTTCGATGACACAATATATATAAAGGTTAATCCAATAAAAGGACTTTTTATCAATGCAGAAAAGCTCTGTAAAGAGCTAAACAACGAAGTATTTGACCCAGGTCTTACTATTAATGATGTTATTGTGAGCGGAAACAAAATGACAGTTTTTTACAGTTATTCATTTGCTTAAGCTTACAACTAAACAGAAACTTCAAAAACACCAGATGCAAATCTGGTGTTTTTTTGTTATACAGAAGCTAATTGAAGGTATGAGATGTATTATAAGCAATTATTGCTTTTTTATTTTAGGTTTAGCAACAAGGGATGCAATATAACCGAAAAAAACTGCAGCAGCAATTCCTCCAGCAGAGGCTTTAACGCCGCCAGCAAATGCTCCAAGTAAACCATTTTCCTGAACAGCTTTTACTGTACCTTTGGCTAAATTGGCACCAAATCCTGTTAAAGGAACTGTTGCACCGCATCCAGCAAAATCTATTAAATAATTATAAATTCCAGTTGCTCCTAAAATAACCCCGGTTGTTACAAAAACAACCAGTATTCTTGCAGGAGTTAATTTTGTTTTATCTATCAATATTTGTCCTATAATGCAAATTAAACCACCTACAACAAAACATCGTACTAATTGCATATAATCTAAGCTTTGAATAAAATTCATAATGTTAGCCTCCTAAAAACTAGTACTAGTATTTGCTAAGTAATTAATATATATTCATTTTTTGTTAAGAATCATTAATAACAATAAAAAGCACAAAATAAAAATCAGTAAGTATAACTTACTGATCTTTATGTATAATTTGAATAATTATTTAAGTATTTTAATTTGTCCAAAGAAAGGTATTTCTTTTTCTTCTTCATTTATAGCAGCTATTAATCCTAATAACCAGCAGATGAAGCAGAATACATTCCATAGGCTTCCAATTATCCATCCAATAATAGGAATTAAAGAAACTACGAATCCTATTGAATAACCAATGTTAACAAGTAATGATTGATTTAAATGAAATTTTGCTCCTTCTTTGTCTCCTGTAGCATATGCTATAACCCATCCAATCCATGTTAAGTATGATACCCAACCTGTTGTTTTCTTATCCATATTAATGCCCCCTTTTTTATCTCTTTAGGAAATTTATTCCACAACAATTTTATCATAATGAAAAAAAAGTGACAATATATTTTTTAAAATAATAAAAGTGTTGTTGAATTATCTTAAAAAAAATGATAAAGTTATTATCAATAAATGAATTATGGAGATAAATATGGAAAAGAATAATACATTAGATGATACAGAAATAAAACGACTTATTACTGAATCTAAAATTTTTTTTGAACATGTAGACGTTGGTTATTTTGATGGAATAAAAGAGCTTAAAGAAAGAGCAATACAAGGTTTAAGGGAAAGGGGACTTCTTAAGAGATATAAAAAATATGATTATGAAGAGCTTAATGTACCAATGGCATATGGTGAGAATGAATTTCAATCAGTTGAAATACCTTATCGTAAATACAAAAAACCCCTAACAACTCCACAAGAAACCTTTCAAATTGTTGAAGATTTTTTTGGAACGTTAGGTAAAAAGTATGAAAATATGGCGCACAATCAACTAAAACTTTCAAAAGTTTATATTACCGATAGAGCCTTATCTGACGACGATTATAAGCATAGATACACGGATTCGTATGAAAACATTTTATTAGAGGATGCATCTAATTTCTTATTAGTGTCGGAAGGAAATTATTTAGATGTTATTGTTGATGTTCATGAAATAACACATAAATTTACAGATTTTTTCAGCAAAGGGAATATTGGTGAAAAAAGAACAGTTAGTACACGTGAGTTAAACAAAATAATAAAAAATTCTGATTCAAGCTTTATTAATGAAATATGCTTTAGCGAAACTACAGCCATGCTTGCTGAACTATTTTGTGCTGATTACATAAAAAACAGATTTAGTAATAAAGAATACGAAAAATGGGCAACAAATTTTAGGGCATATAGTTTAACATATAATGGAGTAGATGAGGGGAAGGAGTCGGAGTGGATTAAGTTAATTAAAAGCATTGATGATTCAGATGATGGAATTAGCAAAGTAAGAACTTACCTAAACAGTTTTACATACTACCCAACACATGCAAATGATCCACGATTTTTTGTATCAAGTATGTGCCACAAACATAGCCATGACCTTGGATATTTTTATGCAGTATATTTAAAAGAGAAATGTGATAAAAATCCTGAATGTAAATTACAGGTGTTCGAAGATTGTCTTCAGCTTAATTGTTATGGACAGAACTATTATGAGGAGCAACGAGCTTTAATAGAGAGACTAGGTGTTCCAATGATAAAAGATGGAAAAATTACGATGGATGAAGAAACAATTGAAGAACTTTCATCATCTTTTATAAATTTCTTTGATAATATGAAGACTATAAAAGGAAAAAATACTACATCAATAAAAGATGTTGTGTTAAATACATTAGAAAAAGGAACTTCAGCTGAAGATGTAAACAAAGCTAATGATGCAACAAAGGATGTTCGAGAAAGTGAATTTGATAGAGAAAACTTATAAAATTTTTTATACAATTATGCAACAAGACTTGAAATAAAAAAGTAGTATTGTTATAATTTTTTTAGATAAGTATACAGATATGAAATTATAAATACACTAAGGAGGAAATATATGAAGAAAGTATTAACAAGTTGTTTAGTAGTGTTATTGCTTATGTTTGGAGCAAGCGTAGTAAGAGCGCAGGAAGGTGAGCAAGTACACTATAGAGGAATTATAACTATAGTAAAAAATGAAAACTACAAGGTTGGTGAACAGTTTTTAGACCCAATTTATGTATATAACATACCTTTTTCTGAAGACTATGAATTAACAATAGGTGCAGGACCTTTCGGTGGAAATCCTGAAGCTTTTAAATTTGATGGTATAGATCATTATGAAAAAATAAGTGATGATGAATTTATTATTTATGCGAAAATGACTCCATTATATGAAGTTGATACCCAAGTAGCTTATTTTTTAGAAGCAAATGGTGAAACTTATATGGATTTCAAGTATATAACAGCGTCAAATACAAGTGATTATGCGTATATAGTTGGATATCGTACTATAAATGGAGGAAATACGTACAAATACGAAGTTTATTATGAAGAGTCAGAAGGTGCTATGCCTGTTAATGTTACGGAAGATGTTGAGTGGACAAGTACTGTAGGTGAAAACATTGCTACAATTGATGAAAATGGAAATCTAACAGCAAGTTCTACAACTGAAATAAAACAAGGTACCATTACTTGTTTTTACCATGTTGCCGAAGGAATAACATACGAACTTCATATGCCTGTAAAGATTGTACCAGACAATCAAGAGATTGATTATGGAATTGACGTATATACAAATTATTCATTTTATGGGTCAGACCAACATACGGGTAAACAAGAAAGTTTAGAGTATGCTATCTATGATATTGATGTAAAGGGAATATCTGCAAAAGGACCTAAAATTAGAATTACATCATCTGATGAAAGTGTTGCAAATGCATATTTGACCACATATTCAGAAGAGTATAACTGTGGCTATGCCCAAGTTGTAAAAAAAGCAACTGGAGAGGCTACTATCACATTTGTTTTAGAGTTTGATGGTAAAGAGTATACTGATACAGTAAAATTGAATAGCACAGACGACATTTCAGGAAAAATACATATTTCAGTAGATGGCGAAGAAATAGTTAAAGTTGATGAAGAAATTACTCTAAAAGCAGACGTTAAGTATGATGACAGAGATATTGATGTTAGTAAAATTACATGGAAAAGTGAAAATCCAGATATAGCTTCAGTAGATAATTCAGGGGTTGTAAAAGGATTGAAGGCTGGAGTTGCTACAATAACAGTTTGTGTTCCTTATCCAGAAGATGATACAAGATTCATATCATACTCATATGATGTAACTGTAGAAGCTAGTGAAGAAAATAAACAAGTTATAAATGGAGATGATACAACGGCAGATACAGTTATTCCACAAACAGGCGATATTAAGGCATTGTTTATTATTCCAATAGGAATTATAGCAACGTATGGAATTATAAAATTAAGAAAATATAAAAATAGTTTATTCTAAACAAAAATGCAGGATTAATCCTGCATTTTTTTGTGTATTGTAAGCGTTGACAATAAACGCACTTTGAACTATAATATATAGTAATTTTGCAGGGTTAGGAGAGTGTATTAAAATGTTAGCAATAAACACAAAGGAAAAGCGATGGCGCACTTCAAATTTTAACTAATAAAAAATAAAATTTGGAGGTAATTATTATGGAAAATAAAAAACGTATAGTAACAGGAGATAGACCAACAGGAAGATTACACATAGGTCATTATTTTGGATCATTAAAGAAAAGAGTTGAAATGCAAAATTCTGGGGAATTTGACCCATATATATTAATTGCAGATGTTCAAGCTCTAACAGATAATTTTAATAATCCAGAAAAAGTAAGAAAAAATGTAAGAGAGCTAGCAATGGATTATTTAGCTTGTGGAATTGATCCAGAGAAAACAACAATTTATGTTCAATCAATGATTCCAGAAGTTGCAGAGCTTACAGTTTATTATTCAAACTTAGTTACTATAGCAAGATTACAAAGAAATCCTACGGTTAAAACAGAGATTGCGCAAAAACGTGATATATTTGGAGAAAGCGTAACATATGGCTTTTTAGGATACCCTGTAAGTCAAGCTGCAGATATTACTGCTCTAGATGGAGAAGTAGTTCCAGCTGGTGAAGATCAAGAGCCATTAATAGAGCAATGTAGAGAAATAGTTAGAAAATTCAATTCAATATATGGCGAAGTTTTAAAAGAGCCAGAAATTATTTTGTCTGAAGGAAAAAGAATAAAAGGTTTAGACGGAAATGAAAAGATGGGAAAATCTTTAGGAAATGCAATATTCTTATCAGATTCGGATGAGGAAATTGCAAAGAAAATACAAGGTGCAGTAACAGACCCAGGAAGAATAAGAAAAGATGATAAAGGAAATCCAGAAGTATGTATGGTTGCATATTATCACAAATTATTTACAAATCCTGATGATGTTAATACTGTATTTTCGGAATGTAAAGAAGGATTACGTGGATGTGTAGCATGTAAAAAAGAGCTTACAAACAACGTATGTGCTACTTTAAAACCAATAAAAGAGCGTAGAGCATACTACGAAGCACATCCAGAAATAGTAGATAAAATATTATTAGAAGGAACTAAAAAAGCTCAAGCAACTGCAAAAGAGGTAATGAAAAGAGTTAGAAAAGCAATGATGCTAGATTATTTCGAATAGAAGGAGGAAATATGTTTACAGATTATGCTAAAATCATAATTAAATCTGGAAACGGTGGAAATGGAGCTGTATCATTCAGACGCGAAAAGTATGTTGCTGCTGGTGGCCCTGATGGTGGCGACGGTGGTAGAGGAGGAAGTGTTTACTTTATGGTAGACCCAGATTCTAATACTTTGGTAGACTTTAGATTTAAAAAGAAATATAGAGCCGAAGACGGAAAGAATGGTGAGGGTGCAAGAAAATACGGCAAAAGCGGTGAAGACCTATATGTTAAAGTTCCAATTGGAACTATCGTTAAAGATGCTGAAACCGGAAAAGTTATGGCAGATTTATCAAACAAAGGCCAAGTAGAACTTATTCTACCAGGTGGTAGAGGTGGAAAAGGTAATTGCCACTTTGCTACATCAACAAGACAAGCACCACGTTTTTCTCAAGATGGTGAAAAAGGAATAGAAAAAGAAGTTATATTAGAGCTTAAAATGCTTGCTGATGTTGGATTAATAGGTTTTCCAAATGTAGGAAAATCAACATTTTTATCTAAAACAACATCTGCAACTCCTAAAATTGCAGATTATCATTTTACAACATTAAATCCAAATTTAGGCGTTGTAAAAATGGATACAGGTGATAGCTTCGTAATAGCTGATATACCAGGTATTATTGAAGGGGCAAGTGAAGGAACAGGTCTTGGACTTCAATTTTTAAGACACATAGAAAGAACGAGGTTGTTATTACATGTAATTGATGTTTCTGGAATAGAAGGTAGAATTCCTGTAGATGACTTCAAAATTATAAATGATGAGCTTAAAAATTATAGCGAAAAACTTAGCAAAAGAAAGCAAATTATTGTTGCAAATAAAATAGATAGTATGCAAGATGAAACTTTATACAACGACTTAGAGAAGCTTGCTAAAAAGAACAATATGGAAATATTTAAAATATCCGCTGTTACAGGTGAAGGTTTACAAGAGCTATTAAAAAGAGTTTCTGAAGTATTAAAAGAACTTCCAAAAGAGGAATTATTTGAAGAAAATGTTCCAAGAAAAGTTTATACTTTACAAGAGGAAGAAGAAGGATTTACAGTTAAAAGGGAAAACGGTATATTTATTGTTGATGGTCCAGCTGTTGACAAGGTTATGAGAAGAGTAAATTTAGACGATAATGAATCAATGTATTATTTCCAAAGATGCCTAGATTCATTAGGAGTTAATCAAAAATTAAAAGAAGCAGGTGTTTCTGAAGGTGATACAGTAAGTATCTGCGGATGGGAAATGGAATGGTATGACTAAGTCATACCATTTTTTATTAAAAATCAAAACTTTTGTTTGACATATGTTTTCATGTATGATATCATTTTTATAAATTAAAATCGGGAGGTACATGTATGCCAAGAAGAAGAGGTAATGAATTAAATGATAGAGAGAAAGATATCATTAATTTTATCGAAAAACAAATAGAAGAAAGAGGATATCCACCATCAGTAAGAGAAATTGGAAAGTCTGTTGGGCTTAGCTCTACAGCTACTGTTCACGGATATTTAAACAAATTAGAAGAAAAAGGTTATGTTAGAAAAGAAAACCAAAAAGGAAGAGCTCTTAAATTACTTAAGGGATTAAAAAGTAAAAAAGAAGAGTTTAAGCCAGAAGGTAAATATGCTTATTCAGAGAAAGAGCTTGTAGAAGTTCCTGTTGTAGGTAAAATAACTGCAGGTGAACCAATATTAGCGGTAGAAAATTTAACAGATGTATTTCCAATTCCATTAGATTTTGTTGGTAGTTCAGAAAGTTTCATGCTTGTTGTTAGAGGAGAGAGCATGATTGAAGCTGGAATACTAGATGGAGACTATATTCTAGTAAAAAAACAAAATGTAGCTAGAAACGGAGAAATAGTTGTTGCATTAATTGGTGATGAAGCAACAGTAAAAACATTCTATAAAGAGAAAGATCATATCAGACTACAACCAGAAAACAGTACTATGGATCCAATAATTGTACCAAATTGTGAAATACTTGGAAAAGTATCAGGTGTATTTAGAAAATTATAATAATATAAAGGAGATTCCAAATGAAAAGAATGAAAACATTCTTCATATATCTTCTTATCCTAGTTGGATTTTATATACTAAGTAATTTTTTAATCGATGCATACATCAAGGCATCATATTCAAAAATTACTAAATATGATATTAATGCTGATAAAGTTACTGTAACAATTTTAGAGGCAAAGTCTTCTAAGGATGACGGATATATTGAAGGTAAAATATCTAATGCAAAAGAAGAAATTTCAAGTGAATATATGGTTGTTGAGCTATTTTCAGATAGTGGAGTAAGCTTGGGAAAACAATATCAAAAAATAGATAGACTAAAAATGGGTCAAGTAAAAGATTTTAAAATAACGTTTACTTATAAAAACGTAAAGAGTTTTAAAATTTCGTTCATAGATGAAAAAGAAATGCAAAGAATAGAAGAAGAGCAAAAGAACAGAAAGCTATTCGATTTCAATTTAAAAACAAACAATGAAGTAGAAAATATAATAAAAGAACTAGAAGAAGCAAGATAAAAAAAGCCAAAGCTCTGCACAACATTAGAGCTTTGGTTTTTTTGTTAATTTTTCAAAAAATAATTGCTATTTCAAAATATATGTAATATAATCGTAATAAAATTGAAATAAATGCGTAACATTATATCTGAAAGGAAGATGAAATATGTTTGGTTGGGGGCAAGATATAGGAATAGATTTAGGAACAGCTACAGTAATTGCTTTTGTTAAAGGCAAAGGAATTGTTCTAAGAGAACCATCTGTTGTTGCGGTAGATAGCAACACTAACGAAGTTTTGGCAGTTGGAAGAGAAGCAAGAAGAATGCTAGGAAGAACTCCTGGAAACATTGTTGCAACTAGACCACTAAGAGATGGTGTAATTTCAAATTATACGGTAACAGAAAAAATGCTAAAATATTTTATTAGCCGTGTTTGTGGACATTCTATATTTTCTCCAAGAATTATGATTTGTATTCCTTCTCAGGTAACAGAAGTAGAGAAAAAAGCTGTAATAGATGCAGCAACACAAGCTGGAGCAAGAAGAGTTTATTTAATAGAAGAGCCTATAGCAGCAGCTATTGGCGCAGGAATAGATATATCTAAGCCATGTGGAAATATGGTTGTAGATATTGGCGGAGGTACAACAGACGTTGCTGTTATATCTCTAGGAGGATCTGTTGTTAGTACTTCTTTAAAAATAGCAGGTGACAAATTCGATGAATATATAGTTAAATATATAAAGAAAAAACATAACATTATGATTGGAGAGCGTACAGCCGAAGACTTAAAAATTAACATAGGTTGTGTTTATCCAAAAATGCAAGATTCTGAAATGGAAATAAGAGGAAGAGATTTAGTAGATGGACTTCCAAAAACAGTTACAATATACTCAAGCGAAATGCTAGAAGCATTAATTGAACCAGCATTAATGATAGTTGATGCAGTTCATTCTGTTTTAGAAAAAACACCACCAGAGCTTGCTGCAGATATTAGCGACAAGGGTATATATATGACAGGTGGAGGTTGCTTGGTAGATGGCTTAGACAAGCTACTACAAGAAAAAACAGGAATAAATGTTATGATTGCACAAGACGCAATATCTTGTGTAGCTCTTGGAACAGGAAAAGCACTAGACACACTAGATTCATTAGATGCAAAAAGAAGTAGAAAATAATAAAGAAATATAAGGACTTATTATAAATCATAAAAATGCTATATGGTTTGTTTTATGAATATAAATTAATATAGCATTTTTTACTTTAAGATAGGTCTTTATTTATACAGAAACACATTACATAAACACTATAAATAATTTGTGTCATTAAGGACGGTTCTGTTTGACACAAAAGACAATAAAAAAATGTCAAAAGAGATGCGGTAGCATTTAAAAATGTGTCAAACAGAACCGTCCCTAATGACACACAAAAAAAGAAGGAGAAGTTTATGCTTTTACAAATAGTTTTATTAATATTAGGATTCATACTCCTTATAAAAGGCGCTGACCTTTTAGTTGAAGGAAGTAGTAGAATTGCTAAAAAGTTTCATATACCAGAATTAGTAATAGGACTAACGGTAGTATCAATTGGAACATCTATGCCAGAGCTTATGGTAAGTGTTACATCAGCAGTAAAAGGCTTTTCAGATATGTCTATTGGTAATATTATAGGTAGCAATATATCGAATTTATTACTAATTTTAGGTACGTGTGCAATTGTTAATAGATTAATATTTAAAAAAGAAACTAAATTTTTTGAAAGTCCATTTGCTTTCTTAGTAACAATATTACTGTTTTGTATGGCAAATAATCATATTGGAGGAGAAGCAAATACAATTACGAGGGTTGAGGGAATAGTATTATTGGTTTTAGCAGTTGCTTTCATCATATACAACATCATTATGGCAAAAAAAGGCGAAGGTTTTGATGGAATAAATAAAGATTTAGTTATAGTAGATATAAAAATGAATAGAAAGAGCTACATTGTTAAAGGAATAATATTTATAATTCTTGGAATTGTTGGACTAAAGTTTGGTGGCGATTTTGTTGTAAATAGTGCAAGTGAAATTGCTAAAGCTTTTGGAATGAGTGAAAAATTAATTAGCTTAACAATAATAGCTGTTGGAACAAGTTTACCAGAGCTTGTAACATCAATTGTTGCAACTAAAAAAGGTGAGGTTGACTTAGCAATAGGAAATATAATTGGATCATGTATATTTAACATTGTTCTTATAATTGGAGTTTCGGCCGTTATTACACCAATTAGTTATTCTGTAAGTTTTAATAAAGACATGATTATTCTATTGGTGGCTACTTTATTCCTAGGGTTATTTCCATTTATTGGTAAGAAGGATGAGATGACAAGATTTAATGGAGCAATATATTTCATAGGATATGTTGCATATATCACTAATTTAATAATAACAAATTTATAAAGCTGATAGTAGGTAACAAAATTTAAATAAAGAAAGCTAATATGTATAATTGTATATATTGGCTTTTTTTATTTGTTTCAACATATGTCTTTTGACAAAAACTGCCTAATACTGTATAATATAAGGTACTTAAGAGGTAATACCTCTTTGTCCACATAATAAAGCAATACAACAAACGAACAACTGAAAGGAGGATTTTATTATGGGACAGAATACTACTTCGCAATCTCTGGGAACTGCTCTTAGCAGAATGATGAGAGGGTTCAGGCATGCGCTTTCTTCGGAGTATATTACTTCAAAAGAAAAGGAAGCGCTTGCACGCGGCATCGATGGAGCTCTGGTTCTGCAATGCTATGCAGGTCGGCGATACATGCTGCCAAGACTGAGCGATGAAGTTTATTTCGATGCATTCGAAATGATCTCCGACGCTTGGCACGACATTCGCCTTGCAAGAAAGGCTTATCGTAAGGTACGTGAACGCGAGCGCGAAGCAGCCCAGAGAAAGTAAGAAAAGGAGCCGGTACATTTTGTACTGGCTCCTTTGTTATTAATAAAAATAGTTAGTGAAGGAAGCTAATTAATTATGCTTCATACATGGGAGAGTTTGGCATATTATTTATTCTGGAATTGCATTTCTTGCAAGTTCATCACATCTATTATTTAGTTCATTATCGCTATGTCCCTTTACTTTATTAAATGTTACCTTATGAATTTTAGTAAGTTCATATAATTCTTGCCAAAGTTCCTTATTCTTAACTGGTTCATTTCCTGCAGTTTTCCATCCTTTTTTTATCCAGTTGTATATCCATCCTTGGTTAAAGCAGTTTACCACATAAGCACTATCGCTATATACATTAACAATACATGGATGTTTTAATAGTTTCAAGGCTTCAAGTACGGCAGTTATTTCCATTATATTGTTTGTGGTACATTTATCTCCACCAGATATTTCTTTCTTTACGTCTTTATATATAAGAACAGATCCCCAGCCACCTGGGCCTGGGTTACCAGAGCATGCTCCATCTGTATAAATTATAACTTCATCCATTTATATCAAATCCTTTCAAATAGCTTAAATAAGTCTTGTTATTTAGGCACTTTTATGATATTATATCAGTAAATTTTTAATATAACAACTTTAATTTAAGTGATTACAAAAAATGTTTGTTAATTAATGTAAAGAGGGAGGGATGTATAATGTTAGAAGGTAAAAAAGTTTTAGGAATTATTGCGGAATATAATCCCTTTCATAATGGACATATGTATCACTTGCAAAAAGCGAAAGAACTTTCTGGCGCCGAGTACACAATTTGTATAATGAGTGGAAATTTTGTACAAAGAGGAAATGCATCTATTTTAAACAAATGGAAGAAGGCAGAAATGGCTTTGCTTAATGGAATAGATTTAGTAATTGAACTTCCAACTGTTTATAGCGTTTCTAGTGCCGAAAATTTTGCATCTGGAGCTATACGAATTCTAGAAAGTTTAAAAATAGTAGATTGCATTTCGTTTGGAACAGAAACAGAGGACTTCGCAGCACTTAATAATATAGCCGGAATAATTAGTGAAGAGCCTAAAAACTACAAAGATATGCTTGCAAATGAACTTAAAAAAGGTTTGTCATTTCCAAAAGCAAGAGAGAATGCTCTTATGCTATATTTAGATGACAATACAAGATACAAAAATATTTTAAACACACCTAACAATATTCTTGCTATAGAATATTTAAAATCGCTTAAAAAGATGAAATCAACAATACAACCTGTTCCAGTAAAAAGGGAAAAGGTGTACTACAACGATAATGCAATTGTTGATGATTTTGCAAGTGCTTCAGCAATACGAAATTTAATGCAAAATAAAGACTTTAAAGAAATAAGAAAAGTTGTTCCAATAGATACATATAAAATATTATCTGATGAATCAGATGTTGGTAATGTTGTTTTAGGAATTGAAGAATTTGAAAAACAAATAATATATAACTTAAGAAGAATGAACATTTCACAAATATCAAATTTACCTGATGTAAACGAAGGGTTAGAAAATAGCATAAAGAATGCAGCAAACTTCACAAATAACATTAAAGACTTTATGGATGTTGTAAAAACAAAAAGATATACTGCAACAAGAATACAAAGAATACTTGTATGCGCACTTCTAGGAATTACTAAAAAAGATATAATACTAAGTAAAAAATATATTCCGTATGCAAGAGTGTTAGGCTTTAACGAAAAGAGCGGTAGAGCGCTTATTTCTGCAATTACAAGTGCTAATCCAAAGCTTGACGTTGTAACATCAGTAAAAAAATATATGGATAAAAATGAAAATAAACCATATAAAAGAATTTTGGATCTAGATATATTTTCTACAAATATTTATTCAATGGCATGTAGAAATGATTCAATAGCTAACGTAGACTATACGAAAAATATGATAATTGTATAAAAGTTTTAGGAACATTTAAAAATATTTAAAAGTTTAATAATTAGCGAAGTTTTTATATACAAACTTTGCTAATATTGCTAAATTAAATTTTTTGAAATGTTCCTAAATTTTGGGTTGTTCTATTTCAAAGTTTTTCGAATACTAATTAGTATATTAATTTTGAGATGGAGGAACTATGAGGTACAAAAGAAAGTGTAAAAAAAGTAAACTAATTAAAGCAATAGAAAATCAATTTATGCAAAACAGAAAAGAGTACTTTATTTCTTTTGTAGTGCTTATAATTGGAATAATTGCTGGAATAATACTAATTAATAGTGCAAGTGATGAAACAAAAAAATCAGTATATGGGTACATATCAGAATTTGTTAAATCTATAAAAAGCAGTGAATATCAAATTGATGGAAATAAATTGCTTGTAAAATCAATTGTTTCAAATATACGAATTGCAATAATTATATGGATTGCAGGTTCTAGTGTAATTGGCATACCAATTGTGTATGCAACTTTAGCCTACAAGGGATTATGCATTGGATATTCAATATCTGCAATTATTGCAACACTAGATAAAACAAAGGGAATAGTTTTTGCGTTAAGTACAATGCTACTTCAAAACATTATAGCAATACCATGCATTTTAGCAATTTCTGTTAGCTCAATAAAAATGTATAAAAACATCATGAAAAACAGGAATGCAGGCGATATAAAATTTGAGATATATAGGCACGCAGTTTTTTCTGCAATCATGTGTTTTGGATTAGTTATATCATCGTTTATTGAGGTGTTTGTTTCAACCAATATTACAAGTAATTTAATATCAAATTTTATATAAATTTTTAAGTAAAACTATTTACTTTTTTTATGTAATTTGATATAACATATGTGGTTTATGTAAATTATAAAAAGCGGTAAGGAGAACTAAAATGGAAAAGCAGATCAAAAATTTTTTGAATTTTTTACAGAAGGATAAAAAATTAGCAGACAACACTTTACAATCATATAAAAGAGATATAGATCAATACGAAGAATACATAAATAAAAACCAAATAGATTATTTAAAAGCAGACGAAAATACAATAAAGAATTACTTATCATATTTACAAGACAAGGGAAAGAAGACTTCAACAGTTTCAAGAAATTTAGCTTCTATCAGATCTTTCTACCAATATTCAGTAAGAGTAAAAGATATAGAAGAAGATCCAACTGCAAGTATTCAATCTCCTAAAATTGAGAAAAGAATACCAAATGTTTTAACAACAAAAGAAGTTGATTTATTGTTAGAACAACCATCAGATACAGACTTAAAAGGTATGAGAGACAAAGCTATGCTTGAATTTGCTTATGCAACAGGAATGAGAGTTACAGAAATAATTTCTCTAAACATAAGCGATGTAAACGCAAAAGACGGTTATGTTATATGTAAAGTTGGTTCAAAACAAAGAACTATTCCACTTGGAGCAATGTCTTTACAAGCTTTAAAGAATTATATAGAGAATGCTAGACCATATTTAATAAAAACAGATGATGCAGAGTCATTATTTGTAAACATAAACGGAAAAAGACTTACAAGACAAGGTTTTTGGAAAATTGTAAAATACTACAAAGATCAAGCTCATATAGATAAAGAAATTACACCAGGTGTGTTAAGACATTCTTTTGCAACTCACTTATTACAAAATGGTGCAGATTTAAAAGCAATTCAAACAATGCTAGGACATTCAGATATATCTTCAACACAAGTATATATGCAATTTCAAGATGAAGGTATAAAAAATATATACAAAAAAACACATCCAAGAGCATAATACATAATAATATAAATAAAAAGAGCTGCAAGGCTCTTTTTTAATTTTGGGGACGGAGCAAAAAATTAAAGTAGGAGGAGAATATGAATTTAAATGAACCTTTAGCGTATCGTATGAAACCGAAAACGCTAGATGATTACGTAGGACAAGAGCATATTCTAGGTAAAGATAAAATATTGTACAGAACAATTAAAGCCGATAGATTATCAAGCCTTATTTTATGGGGACCACCAGGATGCGGAAAAACATCGCTTGCCAAAGTAATTAGCAATACTACTAAGTACAAATTTAAAAAGATAAATGCAGTTTCGGCTGGTGTTGCAGATATAAAAAATGCAATTGAAGAGGCGCAAAATTTAATGCTTAATCCATCGGGTAAATGCATTTTGTTTATTGATGAGATTCATAGATTTAATAAGCTACAACAAGATGCATTGTTGCCTTATGTTGAAAATGGTACGGTTATTTTAATTGGAGCTACAACAGAAAATCCTTATTTCGAGGTAAACAAGGCTCTTATATCAAGGTCAATGGTATTTAAGCTAGAGCCATTAACTAAAAAAGATATATTCACTGTACTAAAGAATGCTATATCAAGTGAGGACGGACTTGGAAGCTACAACTTAAAGATTGAAGATAGCACTTTAATGAAGATTGCAGATACGGCAAATGGTGATGTTAGAACTGCGTTAAATGGTTTAGAAGTTGCTGTTTTAACAACTAAAATGGATGCAGATGGATATATTCATATTACTGATGAAATTGCAGGAAACAGCGTTCAAAATAGAAAAGCTATTTTTGATAAAAATGGAGATAGCCACTACGATAATATTAGTGCTTTTATAAAATCTATGCGTGGTAGTGATCCAGATGCTGCCATTTTCTACATGGCAAGAGCTTTAAATGGAGGAGAAGATCCAATGTTTATTGCAAGACGTATTGTAATTGCAGCATCTGAGGATGTAGGAATGGCAAATCCAATGGCTCTTGTTGTTGCGAATAATGCAATGCAAGCTGTTCATATGGTTGGTATGCCTGAGGCCAGAATAATTCTTGCAGAAGCAGCAGTTTATGTTGCTAATTCGCCAAAATCTAATGCTTCATATTTAGCTATTAATAAGGCTTTAGAAGATGTTAAAAATAAAGACACTGGTGAAATTCCAATGCATATTCGCAATGCTCCTGCTGAGGGGATGGAACAATTTGGATATGGAGACGGATATAAGTATCCTCACGACTTTCCTGGTCATAAGGTTGAGCAGCAATATTTACCAGACAAAATGCTTGGAACAAAGTATTATGTTGCAGACGAAAACTGTAAAGAAATAAAATGAATTTGTATAGATAATAATTGTTAAAAATAAATATGAATAGGCAATATTTGTCATAAATAAAACAGTTCTACTAAATAAAGTAGAGCTGTTTTTTATAGTAAAACACAGCTTAAATAGTTTGATAATATTTTTGTATGTACGATGGATAATCATAAACTTTTAATACATTGCATATAATTTAAATAGCAAAATACAAAGGAGAAGGGCATGATTAAGGTTTCTGTATTTACCAAAAAAGATGTATATAAGTATATAATTAAGTTTGTTTTTATAATTCTAATATTGCTTATTGTAGCTAAGGTATATAAGTTTTCAAAGAAAAATTTAAATAACAAAATTATTACTGTTGATCATGGAATTTCATATTTGGCAGAAGAAATTGCATCGATGGGAGGACGAACATCTAAAAATAATTTAGAGGTTAATAGTGAAGATTTAATAGGAAGTGAGCTAAGAATGTCGCAAGCTGTAACCTCAAGATGCTCCAGCATGGTCAATTCAGAAGATGCTGATAATAAGCTTGATGAAATAAATAATGAAAATAACATAAAGAGCGCAGAAGATACAAGTAGTGAAGAAAACGCTATAGCTGAAGAGGTTAGCACAAACGTGCAAACTGAAATTGTACAAACTAATTACAAAGATAATTATAATACGGAGATTGATGGCGTAAAAATAAAAAATGAAACAAATTATAATATAGCTGAAATGAACCTAAATTCTAATATTGAAGTGCATAACAAAAACATAATAATTTTTCATACTCATACGTGCGAAAGCTACACTCCTACAGAGCAAAATTCATATGAAGCTTCTGGAAATTATAGAACAACCGATTTAAATTATAGCGTAGCAAAGGTTGGAGATGTGCTAGAAAATCATTTAAAAAACTATGGTTTTAATGTAAATCACGATAAAACGTATCATGATTACCCTGCATATACTGGGTCATATGGTAGGTCACTTACAACAGTAAGTAACATTCTTTCAGAATCGGATAAAACCGATATTATTATTGATTTGCATAGAGATGCTATTGGAGATGAATCGTATGCTCCTAAAGTAAGAATAGGTGATGAATATGCTGCGCAAATTATGTTTGTTATTGGAACAGATGGTAGCGGACTTGATCATCCAAATTGGAAGCATAATTTAGAATTTGCAATAAAAGTTCAGAAGAAGGCAGATGAAATGTACCCAGGGCTATTTAAAACTATGCTTTTACGAAATGCAAGATATAATCAGCACTTAAGCGAAGATGCAACTATAATGGAGTTTGGTGCTACAGGTAATACTTTAGAAGAATGCGAAGTAAGTGCTAAATATTTAGCTAAAGTATTAGATGAAGTAGTAAAGTAAGTGCTAAAGTGTTAGATGAAGTTGTAAGGTAAGTACTAAATACTTAACTAAAATGTTAGAGAAAGTTGTTTAAGGTTACATAAAACTTGCAATATAGCTGGTTTTTTGTTATAATGTAAGTCATGACACATTTTGTATATAAGGAGATTTGTGCATATAAAGCTCCGCAGAAATGTGTATTCAATATTGTGTTTAGGGTTACATAGTATTGAATAAGCCGAAACCCACATAGGAGAACAGATGATGAAGGCAAAACTTTATTTTCAGTTGCTTGATCCATCTGTGGGGGATTCTGTAGGCGTTAGCGGGAAATTCACTGTTTTAGCAAAAATAGCTATTAGCGGATGCAAATATGTAATTGTTGCTCTTAGTAACAATCACATTGGAATTGCAGGTCCGTGTGAAGCAGCAAAATTTGACTTTGAAAATCCAAGCAAAAGCCTTAGGTATGTTGAGTTAAAAAATCCACCGCAGATCGACAAGGACTACAAAGTCAGCATACATAAATTTGGTAAATTTATTACGTATGTTGGCAAAATGCAAATTTCTTTCCGTATGCTAAAAGCAATATGGAAAGATCGTTTATGGTATGCTATGGACAATGACGGTGCTTCATACATTGTTTGCATTCCGTAAACCAAATTAAACCCTATACTGCAATTTTATTTTGGGTTAGATATTTTTGCAGTCCGAAAATAACCCACACACAAAGGAGGAAGTTATGGGAAGTCCTGTAAGGGTGCCAACAATTTATTTTAAACGGAAAATCCCGAAAATAGGTGATACTATTGAGGGAAAAAAGGTAAGCGATGTGTGGTTTACAAAATACTGGAATCATTGCTTTGTCCTTTTTGAAGATGGGGACGTAGGATTGGTTCGGTATCAGTACAACTACAAAGGAGACGATTACACCGAGATGATGATTGCATTTTTTCCGTGCGTGCCTAAAAAGAAGCAAATGTATGGAGTATGGGGATCGTATCTCGAAATGGGTATGTCGAAGTTCTACGGTTTTGCTATCCGAATGGCAAGTTTAAAGCCAATTTGGAAAGGACGACTGTATGAAGGTACTTCAACAGGTCATACCAAAGTTATTCTCTGCATCGTATAAATTGTTGTAATGTTATTTGGGGTTAGATAATTTTACAATCCGAAAATAACCCGCTTGCAAAGGAGACTGCTATGACAACAAATTTAGCCAAGCTGTACATAAGCAAAAGAATTCCTGAAATTGGGGATGTTCTGGATGGCAAAGGCGTGCTGGATGTATGGAGCACAAAGTATTGGGATCATTGTTTTGTGTTGTTTAAGAATAACACTGTAGGTGTTGCCAAGTATTCGTACAACTACAATCATTATTTCAAGAAGCCGGCAGATTTTATTATTGCAATTTGCCCTTATATTCCTGGAAAGTCTGGTACATATTCATGTAAATTAGGCAGACCAAATGACGGAACTGTTAAATTCCACAGTTGTAGAATTAGGCTGGAAGGCATAAAATCTATCTGGGAAGGAAGTTTGTACAGTGCGTATACTTCAGAGGATGTCAAAGTAATAGTGTTTGTGCAGCCATAACGAAGTAAAAAGGCTCTACTACTAAATTAAACTTTAATAAGTTTTGGTTTAGTGTAGAGCCTTTTTTTGCTCATAAATTAATAATCAAAAAATGCAATTTTTTGATAGAGTTATAGAATTATAAATGTACTAAGCCTGCCATTGTTCTATTGAATTAACAAAATATGTATGCTAGAATAAACTCAAATTTAAGTGTTTTATATAACGTGGAGGATAAAATGGCAGAAGTTAAATGGACAAAAGAGCAACAAGATGCAATATACGATAAAGGTTCAAATATTTTAGTTGCAGCAGCTGCAGGAAGTGGTAAAACTGCAGTACTTGTTGAGCGTATAATAAATAAGGTAATAAACGAAAATGTTGATATAGATAAAATATTAGTGGTTACATTTACAAATGCGGCCGCAAGCGAAATGAGAGAGCGTATACTTGAGGCAATTTATAAGAAAATGGAAGAAATTCCAGAAAATAAAAACTTGCAAAGACAAATAACGTTAATAAACAAGGCAAGTATATGTACCATAGATTCATTTTGTTTAGATATAATAAGGAACAACTTTTTTGAAATTGATACATCTGCAAATTTCAGAGTAGCAGATACAGCAGAAGTTCAATTGTTAAAACAAGAAGTAATTGACGATATATTCGAAGAAAAATATACAAATGATGATAAAGAGTTTTATAAACTAATTAATACATATACAACATATAGAGATGATGAACCGCTAAAAGAACTTATACTTGGAATATACAGATACATACAAAGTAGCCCATTTCCAGAGGAATGGCTAAAAGAAAAAGTTGAGATGTTCAATTTAAAAGATAAAATGCATCAAGATTTTTCTGAAACCATATGGGGAAAAATATTGCTTGAAACTGTAAAAGAAGAAATAAATGATGCAATAGTTAATTTGCGAAAAGTAGAACTTGATTTAACTAAGTACCCTGAGCTTGTAAAATATAAGCTTTTAGTAAGTGAAAACATTATTAATTTAGAGTATGTATTAGAAAATACAAACACTTGGGAAAATGCTTGTGAAAAAGCAAGAATGATGGATTGGGGAAAATGGCCATCGGATAGAAAAATAACATTAGAGGCCAAAGAAAATGCTAAAAATATAAGAGATGCTATAAAGAAAAAATTCAATAATGC